>CABUQW010000027.1 GCA_902493895.1 uncultured Collinsella sp.
AATGTGCTCTCCGTGCGAGCAGGACTGTCCGAGCAGGGAACCTTACGTTCCGCGCCGCCGGGCAGACGAACCAGTTATGAGCGACCCGCTACTTGATCTTGGTCGTGCCCGGTGCCAGGTTGGGGTCGGTCTCGTTGGCCTCGGTCTGGAAGTGCTCGGTATACACGTTCTTGCCGTCGCGGAACATCTCGTAGTACTGCATCTTGGCGTAATCCTCGCGCGCCTTGGTTGCGGCTGCGGCAGCGGCGTCGTCACCGGTGACGTTGGAGGAGAGCGCCCAGCGCAGGCTGGCGTCCTCGTAGCCCACCGAGTTGATGGCGGGCAGCGACTTACGCAGCGTCATGTGCGCTTTCTGGTAGTCGGTCAGCGGGGCGCCGATCAGCTGCATCAGCTGGGTGGACAGGTAGTTGGTGGACAGGTCGTCGGTCTCGCTCGTCTGGTCGCAGCCGGCAACGTCGTAGTTGGCCCAGATGATGTAGTCGGTCTGCCACAGGCGCTCCTGATGCGTAGCATCGTCTTCGCCGGTAAACCACTTGTCATTGAACTTGGACGGGAAGAACGGCTGGTGGTCGCCCCAGAACACCACGACCACCTTACGGTCGAGCTTGCTCAGGGCGTTGAGGAAGTAGCGCAGCGCCTGGTCGGACTGCTCGATGCACGAGACATACTCGTCGACATCGGACAGCGTGCCGTCCTCGACGGTCTTGGCGTCCAGATCGGTCGTGTCGATATTCAGGTGCATCTGCTTGTCGACCGGCAGCAGGCCCGTGTCGTAGCCCGAGTGGTTCTGCATGGTCACGTCGAAGATAAACTGCGGATCGGCGTTCTGGTCGAGCAACTCGAGAATCTTGTCGTAGGTAGCCTGGTCGGTCACCATGCCGCGCAGGGTGTCGGCTCCCTGGAAGTCGTTGATGGACAGGAACTGGTCAAAGCCAAAGTCCTTGTAGACGTTCTCGCGGTTCCAGTTGGTCGCGTGGTTGGGGTGCATGGCCGTGGTGGAATATCCGAGCGACTTGAACTGCTCTGCTAGATTCCCGGTCGTTTCCATGTTGTAGATGGTGTAGGGGTACACACCCGAGCCCAGGTTGGCCATGGAGTTGCCGGTCATAAACTCAAACTCGGTATTGGCGGTGCCGCCGCCGTAGGCACTCACGTAGAGCTTGCCGCGGCTGAGGCAGTTGGACAGGCTCTTAAAGTACTGCGGGCCCTCGTAGCCGGCGCGCATGTTCTGGTAGATCGAAAGGTCTGAGAAGGTCTCGTTCATGATGGCGATGACCGTGGGCTTCTCGCTGTCGAACTGCTCCTTTGCGGCGGCGCGCTCGTCGCTCTTGGCCGCGTCGGACTTGTCGTAGGCCTTGGCGTACTTTTTGAGCGTGGCCTTGGCATCGTCGACGGAGTAGTCGGCGGGTTTGGGCGGCTTGATGGACTGCGCCGCACTAATAAAGGCGGGCAGGTAGCCCTCGCGCCAGTAGCTCTCGAGCGGGCGCCAGGTGTAGACGGTGATGCCGAGGGTGTTGTAGTAGTCGATGAGCGTGACATGCGCGGTTACGCCGCCCAGGCACAGCACTGCCACGAGCAGGTTGGTGAGCAGCATACGCTTGGCGTTGGCGGCACCCTTCTGACGGTGCGGTGCTACCAGGCCGGCGTACTCGCACAGCAGCATGGCGATGGCGGTAAAGCCCATGGACAGCACGCAGAACAGCGAGATCGAGAAGGTGTAGCCGGTGCCGGCGACCGCGGCGGCGGTGGAGATGGCCGAAAGGTCGCCCGGCTGGATGGGCATGGATTTAAACGTGATGACGAAGAACTCGGCAATGCCCAGGACAAAGAGGGCAAAGGCCAGGACCGCGGAAGCTGCGCCGTGGCGCTGGAACAGGAAGAACAGGCCGACCATGAGCGTGGTGATGATGGCCCACTCGAGCAGGATGCATAGGGGGTAGACCCAAGTAAAGTCGTGGTTGGACGAGACCTCCATGCCCAGCAGCGCAAAGACGCCGGCGAGCAGCAGGCACAGGACGGCGGCGACGAGCGGTTTGCCCACAAAGGCGCCGCGCAGGCGGGCGAGCTTGCCGGTGGGGGCGGGGGCGTCGGGCGCGGCGAACGCAAAGACGCGCGGGGCGATGCGGTCGCGTGCGATGCTGGCCCAAGCGCAGCCGGTGAGGATGGCGTTGGTCAGGATGAGCATCACAAAGGCGAGCGGCTCGTTTTGAGCGACGAGGCCCACGGCGCCCCAAATAGTCAAAAAGACCTGGAACAGGCCGAAGGCGATGCTCCACCCAAGAGCGCTTTTGGCAACGGTGCCCGACTGAGCGCGAATGGCCTTGGCCTCGCGCAAGACAAGGTAGACGGTCGCCGCAAGACCGACGAGCGAGATGGCGGCAGCGAACATGCTGAGACTCCTCACAAACTAAAACGTACGAAAGCGGGGGCTTACCCGATTGTTACCAAGATATGCGCTGCAATTGGTGTCTGCGCACAACAACCAGACATATTAACGCGCACGTGTGGCGGTGTGGCGCAATGTAGTGGCGACCTGCGCGATAATGGACGGGAATTACACGGAAACGTAAAGGCTTCTTAAAGAATTAGCGAGGATGAGGCGATGAACGAGCAGGTTTGCACCAAGGCTGTGGATACGTGTGGCTATCCGGTCGAGACCACGGGCAATGCGGTGCTGGACACGTTGGAGCACCGTTCCTCCACGCGTGCCTTCGCGCGTGATGACGACGATCGTCCCGTGGCGGTGACCGACGAGCAGCGGGCGGCGATCCTGCATGCGGCGAGCCGTGCGCCGTCGGCAGGCGCCATGATGATGTACTCCATCGTAAGCATTCGCGAACAGGCCACGCTCGATCGTCTGGCCGACCTGTGCGATCACCAGCCCATGATCGCCAAGGCGCCCTGGGCACTTATATTTGTGGTCGACTATGCCAAGTGGATCGATCTGTTTGAGCATGTGGGTTGCTTTGAGCCCGAGTTTGTCGAGCGCACGGGCAAGGCGCCCCGCCGCGCGCCGGGTTTGGGCGACTTTGCCATCGCGGCGCAGGATGCCGTGATCGCCGCGCAAAACGCCGTGGTTGCCGCCGAAGCCCTGGGGCTGGGGAGCTGCTACATCGGTGATATCGTCGAGAATGCCGAGGAAGTTGCCGAGCTGCTCGATCTGCCGCCCTATACCATGCCGCTGTCGATGCTCATCATCGGCACGCCCCGTAAGGAGCGTCCGGCCATTGCGCATCCTGTGGTGAACCTGGTGCACGAGGAGCGCTACTGCCGCGCCGATGCTGCGACCATGGACGCGCAGGTGGCCGAGATGGACGCGATGTTTCGCCCGCATGCCCGCGAGGTGGGCGAGCGCGTGGTGGATATCTACGCCCGCAAACACACCAGTCCCTTTATGGCCGAGATGAGCCGCTCCATGGAGTGGTGGTTCAAAAATTGGCTTGGAAAATGACGAATGTGACAAAGGGACAGTCCCTTTGCCGCATTCCATATCGCCGCGGTAGCCTAAAGACTGTATAAATCTTTATCTAGCTGGGAAAACAGTGCATTAAAACATGGGCCGATTACCTATAATCCCTTCGAACATTAAAGTTGGGAGGAAACCGGCTTATGGAACAAAAGGCCAAGGAGGCAGCCTCGCACGCTGCGATTCCTGTGAGCATCTCGGCGATGCTCGTCACGCTGGGCGTGGTGTATGGCGATATCGGCACCAGCCCCATGTATGTAACCAAGGCGCTCGTCGCCGGCAACGGCGGCATCGGAAGCGTCACGGAGGAGTTCGTGCTCGGCGCGCTCTCCCTTGTCGTGTGGACGGTCACGCTGCTGACCACCATCAAGTATGTGCTCATCTCGCTGCGCGCCGATAACCATGGTGAGGGCGGCATCTTTGCCCTGTACAGCCTGGTCAAGCGCTGCGGTAAGTGGCTTATCATCCCCGCCATGCTGGGTGGCGCCGCGCTGCTCGCCGACGGCATCCTGACGCCGGCCGTTACCGTTACCACGGCCATCGAGGGTCTGCGCACCATCCCGGCGGTCCATGCCGTGCTGGGCGATGACCAGGGCCGCGTCGTCGCCATTACGCTCGCCATCATCATCGTGCTCTTCTTGGTACAGCGCATCGGTACGGCCAAGATCGGTCACGCCTTTGGCCCCATCATGACGCTGTGGTTCCTGTTCCTGGGCGGCACGGGTCTGTTCTTTGTCTTCCAGCACCCCGCCGTGCTGCTGTGCCTCAACCCGGTGCGCGGCATCGCCTTTTTGTTGAGCCCCAACAACCACGCGGGCATCATGATTCTGGGCAGCTGCTTCCTCGCCACCACCGGTGCCGAGGCGCTCTACTCCGACATGGGCCACGTCGGCCGCGGCAACATCTACGCTACCTGGCCGTTCGTTAAGTGCTGCCTGCTGCTTTCCTATATGGGCCAGGGCGCTTGGCTTATGAACAACGCTGCCAACCCCGAGCTCATGGGCATTGCCGATCTCAACCCGTTCTACCAGATGCTCGCCCCGGGCCTGCGCCCGTTTGCCGTCGGCCTTTCCACCGTCGCGGCCATCATTGCCTCGCAGGCGCTCATTACCGGCGCGTTTTCGCTGGTGTCCGAGGCCAGCCGTCTGGACCTCATGCCGCACATGCAGGTCTTCTACCCTGCCGAGACCAAAGGCCAGCTCTACATCCCCATGGTCAACAACGTCATGCTCGTGGGCTGCGTCATCGTGGTGCTGCTGTTCCAGAACTCGGCGCATATGGAAGCTGCCTACGGCCTTGCCATTACGCTGACTATGATGTGCACCACGCTGCTGCTCTTCTTCTACCTGCACGAGGAGCGCAAGCTCAAGGTCGCGCCGTGGATCTTCGCGGCCTTCTTCCTTTTGCTCGAAGGCTTCTTCTTCGTGAGCTCGCTCACCAAGTTCTTCCACGGCGGCTATTTCACCATCCTCATGGCCGCGCTCATCATGGGCATCATGGTGTGCTGGTACAACGGTACGGCTGTTGAGCAGCGCCAGTTTACGCTGCTGCCGCTGCGCAGCTACCTGCCGCAGCTCAAGCGCCTTCGCGATGACGATCGCTACGAGCGCCTGAGCGACAACATCGTGTACCTGACTAAGGACACCCATACCGATTACATCGACCGTGATATCGTCTACTCGATTCTGGACAAGCATCCCAAGCGCGCTCGCGCCTGGTGGTTTGTGAATGTCGAGACCATGGACGAACCGCACACCTTTGCCTATTCGGTCGAGACGTTCGGCACCGACTACGTGTTCCGCGTGCATCTGTACCTGGGCTACAAGATCAACCAGCGCGTCAATGCCTATCTGCGTCAGGTCGTTCAGGACCTGGCTGCCACCGGCGAGCTGCCGCCACAGACGCATGACTACTCGGTCTACAAGGACCCGGGTAACATCGGTACGTTCAAGTTCGTCCTGATCCGTAAGCTTCTGGCGCCCGAAAGCGATGTGGAGCCGAGCGAGCGTACGGCCATCACGCTCAAGTACATCATTCGTCGCGCCGCCGGCACGCCTGCACGCTGGTACGGCCTGGAGAACTCCAACGTGAGCTTTGAGTACGTGCCGCTGTTCACCAAGTTCAAGGCCGTGAACAAGATGCAGCGCCTGGCTCCCAACGAGCGCCCGTAGTCGACGCTTGAGGTTTGGCTGCGAACGGGCAGGCTTGCAATGACAGTGATTGAGTCCTGGGAGGAAACCATGGATGCAAAGGTGCTTGACGGTTGCGATTTTGCGACCGAGCTGGTGCGTGAGGCGCGCGTCGATGCCGCCGAAGATCGGTTCTTTACGAATCGTGCCAACATGGATATGGCCGACCGCGTGATCTCGATCGTGGTGACGGTGCTTGTCGCGGCGTGCGTTTGCGCGCTGCTCGCGCACGTGCTGTTTGTCTAGCGACCGCCGGTCGTAGAAGGCTTTACACTTGGAACCACCACAAGGGAAACCACCACAAAGGTGCCTGTTCCTTTGTGGTGGTTTTTGTTTTTGAGAGAGGGGCGGGGCACTGATGGACGTCCGTACGGACGGCGATATTGCCGATAGCTTTTGGTGGCGGCGCACAACGCTGACGCGCCGCACTCCTCTGTATGACGCCTGCGTATCGGCGGGGTTGCTGGTCGCGGCGACGATTGTGGGCGCGCTGCTCGACCATCCGGGTCTTGCGCCGAGCATCATGATCGTCTATGTGTTCGCCGTTCAGCTGTGCGCATTCTTTACCTGGAGTCGCCTGTATTGCTTGCTGAGCTCGGCTGCCGCCGTGGCACTCTACAACTTCTTGTTTGTCGACCCGCGCTACTCGCTGTCGCTTATCGACCGCGTCTATCCCGGCATGTTCTTCATCATGTTCGTGGTCTCGCTTGTGTCGAGCTCGATTGCGTTGGCCCTGCGCCGCGCCTTGGCACAGGCTGCCGCCAGCGACCGCCGCACGCATATGGTGCTCGAGACCAACCGCATGCTGCAGCGGTGCGCCGACGAGCAGCAGATTGTCCATGCCATGGCAACGCAGCTGGCGCGTCTTTCGGGCTGTCCGGTCGTGTGGTACAGCGCCGACGCCGAGGGCGATGACCTGCTGCCGCGTGCGACATACACGGCCGTGGGCGATGCCGCGCCGGTGCATGAACTGGCGCCGCAGATGCCGCCGCGGCTCTCGGCGTCCGCCTATGTGGGAACGCCGCTCGATGCAACCTATGGCGGCTCGGCGTTTTATGGCATCTACCTGACGGTTCGCACGGGCGACGGCTTCGTCCGCTCGGGCGACCCCGCCTCGGTGGTGGGCGTGCTGGCTATCGTTGCCGAGCCCGACGTGCTGACGCATGAGGAGCGGACACTTGCCGATGCCATCGTGAGCGAAGGCGAGCTGGCGCTCGACCGCGCCCGCGCCATGGAGGCCCGCGAGGAAGCGGCGGTGCTCGCCAAAAACGAACAGCTGCGCGCCAACCTGCTGCGCTCCATCTCGCATGATCTGCGCACGCCGCTTACCAGTATTTCGGGTAATGCCGACGTGCTGCTCGATCAGGGCTCGACCGGCACCGCGGTGCTCGATGCCCAGACGCGCCGCGGCCTGCTTCTATCCATTCGCTCGGATGCGCTGTGGCTCAACGCCACCGTCGAGAATCTGCTCGCCATCACCAAGCTCGAGGGCGGCGGTATGCGCCTGTCGACCACGCTCGAGCTCATGGACGATATCGTCGAGGAGGCACTGCGCCACGTAAATCCGGCCGTGCGCGAGCACGACCTTAAGGTGGTGGCGTGCGATGAGCCGGCGCTCGTCAACGTCGACGCGCGCCTGATGGTGCAGCTGGTGGTCAATCTGGTGAACAACGCCATCACCTATACGCCCGCAGGCTCGCATATCGTGATTTCGATTAGCGTCGACGATGGACGTGTGGCGTGCTCGGTGGCCGATGACGGCCCGGGCATCGCACCCGAGGACCGTGAACGCATCTTTGAGTCGTTCTACACCGCCAACCACGGTCTTGCCGACAGCCATCGCAGCGTGGGTCTGGGTCTTTCGCTCTGCCGCTCCATTGCGTTGGCGCATGGCGGTAGCATAGAGGTTGCCGCGGCGGACCCGCACGGTTCGGTCTTTACGATTGAACTTCCCGCCGCCGACGTTTCGTTTGATAAGGAGTAGCGCTGTGTCGAACTCTGCCGTAAAACCGCTCATCTTGGTCGTTGAGGACGACCCCGCCGTCCGCAATCTTATCGTTGCCGCGCTCGAGGCGCACGGCTTGCGCCATATGGCTGTGGAGACCGCCCATGCCGCTATCGCCGCCGCCTCGTCGCAGACGCCGAGCATTGTGCTGCTCGATCTGGGCCTGCCCGATATGGACGGCGTCAAGGTGGTGGAGTCGGTGCGCGCATGGTCGGGCATGCCGATTATCGTGGTCTCGGCGCGCAGCGAGGATGCGGACAAAATCCGCGCGCTCGATGCCGGTGCCGACGACTATCTGACCAAGCCGTTTTCGGTTGAGGAACTGCTCGCGCGCATTCGCACGACGCTCAGGCGCCTTTCGTATGCGCAAACGGGCGGCGTTGTCTCCGAGGGCTCGTTCGATACCGGTGAGCTGCATATCGATTTTGATGCCGGCATTGCCACGATGGATGGCGAGGAGTTGCACCTGACGCCGATTGAGTACAAGCTCCTGTGCCTGCTGGCGCATAACGCCGACAAGGTACTGACGCACCAGTTTATTTTGCACGAGATTTGGGGCACGTCGACCAAGAGCGACCTGGCGAGCCTGCGTGTCTTTATGGGCACGTTGCGCAAGAAGATCGAGTCCGACCCCGCGCATCCGCGCTATATCCAGACACACGTGGGTATCGGTTACCGATTGGTCATCCAGGGATAGGTCGGCATCCGCCATCCCAATATGAGTTGCGGTGAAATACGGTCTAAATTTGCCTAATTCCAGGCAAAACAGTCCGTATTCCACCGCAACTTTGTTATTTGCCCTTGGGCTTGCTGGCGTAGAACTTCTTCTTTTTGGACTTGCCGGCAGGGGAGGGTTTGCCGGCAAAGTTGGACTTGCCGTTGCCGGTCTGCGCGTGCGCGGGCACTGCCGCGCGAGGCTTGCGGGCCTCGGGGTTACGCAGTTCCTCGACGCGCTCGGCAATTTCCTCGGCGCTAAAGCCGACCTCTGCCATGGCGTCCTCGATGGGCAGGCGGCGCACGATATAGCAATGATGCACCTTCTGGTTGCGCGCGAAATCCTCGGGGATGGTCTGCGCCGTAATGTCCTCCAGCACCACGCCCGCACGCGCGAGCTTACGCGTCTCGGGGCGGAAGCCGCGCAGGTTGCAGCTAAAGATGGCGTGGCCGCCCTGTGCGAGCAGGCGCGATACGCCGGCCAAAAGCTCAACATGGTCGCGCTGGACATCCCAGGTGCGGCGGCCCATCTTGGATGAGTTCGAAAACGTGGGCGGATCGACAAAAATCAGGTCCCAGCGGTTGCGCGTCTGGCGCTGGTCGCGAATCCAGGCGAGCACGTCGTCGCGCACAAAATGATGCTGCGGACCAACAAAGCCGTTCTGGCGCATATTGCGCTCGGCCCAGTCCAGGTAGGTGTTGGAAAGGTCGACTGTCACGGTTTCCTCGACGCCGCCGTCGGCCGCATAGCAGGTGGCGGTGCCGGTATAGGCGAACAGATTGAGGAAGCGGCGCGCCTGCTTGGCGTGCTCGCGCACCAGGTTGCGGGTGACGCGGTGATCCAAGAAGATGCCCACATCCAGGTAGTCATCAAAGTTGACGGCAAAGGTGAGTCCGCCCTCTTCGATGAGCGGCAGGCGACGGCGCGCGATGTTGGCGCGCTCGCCCGATCCGCCCTTGCCGGCGCCCTGCTTGCCATACTGCGAGCCGCCGCGCGAACGCATGCGGGCCTTGGCGTGCACATGCTCGGCCGGAACATCCAGGATGCGCGGCGCGATGGCCAAGATGTCGAGCATGCGTGCCTGGGCAAGCGCGGGGTCGATGGTCTTGGGCGCGGCGTATTCGGCGATGACGAGCCAGCGGCCCGGCGTCTGCGGGCAACCCTGGTACAGGTCGATGGCGGCGGAGTAGTCGGGCAGGTCGGCATCGTAGACGCGGTAGCAGCTCACGCCCTCGCGCTTGGCCCACTTGCGGCGCAGACGGGCATTCTTGCGCAGGCGGTTGGCGAACTGCTCGGACTCCGGGATGAGCACGGGCAGCGGCTTGCCGTCGCCCAGGTCGAGCGTGGCGGCAGGTTCGGGCATGGAGGCGTTGGCGGCTTCGTCTTCGGCTTCCGCGGACTGTTCCTCGGTGTTTGCGCTGGTCGCAGCTTCAAATGCCGCGGCGGCGTGGTCGAGCGAGGGCCAAACCTCAATAGCCGCCTCCTCGTTATTGGGCATGACGGCGATGGAGCGCGCGGGCTCGGCATGGAGTGCGCGGGCCAGCAATCCGTCGCGGGTGAGCGCGGCGACCGGCGCTGAAGCGAGCTCGGGCGCGCGGCGCAGCTCGCCGACCAGCGTCATGGCGTCGTGCATGAGCGAAAGCGGGGTCTCGGTGGTGTCTGCGACCACGGCGGCACCGGCGACAGCGCCGGCATGGTCCAGCACGGTGGCGGGCTTGGCGGCGCAAAAGTCGACAAAACGCTTGTAGCCAGCGCTCTTGACCATGCGCTCGGCGGTCTTGCGGGCGGCGGGGTCGATGTCTACGGCCACGATGCGCGCCTGGCGCTCGCGCGCTGCCGCCTCGCGCTCGCGCGCCTCGGCAAGCAGCTGCTCCCACAGAGCGGCGTCGTGCAGCTGCCAGCCCTCAAAGCCCCAGCGCTCGCGTGCGGCGCCCGGGGCGCGGTCGGTCAGAATGTTCACGGCTTCCAGCAACAGGCCGCCGCCGGCGCACGAGGCATCGATTAGCGTGGGAAGGGCTTCATTCTCGTAATCGTCGGCCGTCAACTCGCGCTCGCACAGTGCGGTCCAGCCGACCTGCGCCAGCACCAGGGCGGCGTAGTCGGGGCGCAGCACGTGCGCGCCCTCGCCGGCACGGGTCGCCGCGGGCGGCAGGCGCTTGAACAGCGGGTCGCCCGAAAGGTCCAGGCTGATGCTCGCGCGGCGCTGGCGCAGCGAAAGCAGCAGGTGAACGTCGGGATCGGCAGCGTCGACATCGGCGCGACGGCCCGTGGTCTCGGCCAGACGGTCGCACAGCGCGTCCTTGGCGCGCAGGGCCGAGAAGCGCGTGTTGCGCAGCTGCTCGGTCACGCCGCGGGCGGTGATGGCGATGGTGGCGCCGGGGCGGATGATGGTCTCCCAGGTGATGTCGTAAACGCTATCGTACAGCTCGTCGGCATCCTGCGCCTCAAAGCGCCCGAGCACCACGAACACACGGCTCGCCAGGCGCGACCACAGACAGGCGCGGTAGCCTTCTTCGAGCTCGCCCTCAAATGTAGCGCGGCCCTTCAGCCGACGAACCTGCGAAAGCCCGAGGCGTTTAAGCTCATCGGCGAGTGCGGACTCAAAGCCCTCGGGGCAGCTTGCGTAAAATTCCATGGGTGACCTCTCTGGTTGCGTCGCTCCATTATATGATGGATACTTCGTTTACTCTCCCCCCCCGAAAGGAACCCATATGATTGATGCGTGCCCCGATTCCGCCGTGCTCTTTTTTGACGTGGACGGCACGCTGACGTCGTTCGATCCCGACAACATGACCGACAAGGACTTTTCGGCGGTTCGCCCCTCGCAGGCGGTCGTTGAGGCGTTTCATCGTCTGCGCGACGCGGGACACAAGGCGTTTATCTGCACGGGTCGCCCCCTGTGGCTCATCGCCGATAGCTTGCGTGCGCTCGACCCCGCGGGCGTCGTTGCCATGGCGGGCGCCACGCTCGAGGTCGAGGGCCGCGTGGTGTATGAGGACTGCTTTGACGAAGACATTGTTGAGGAGCTTGCACGCCGTATGGCCGCGGCAGGGATTGAAGCCTTTTTCGAGACCAACGTGGCTACTTTTGCCCTGGAACCCGCGGGTGTTGAGCAGTCGTCTCTGATTGGCACTTCTGTGGTGCACAGCACCGAGGAAATGCGCGTCGACGGCCGTCTGCGCGTGGGCAAGGTAGGCATCGTCGCGAGCGACCTGGCTCGCGTAGCCAACGATGATGGCTTTATCGATCGCGAGTTTGAGCTGTGCAACACCGGTGGTCAGAATCGCGAGCTGAGCCCCAAGGGCATCGACAAGGGCGTGGGCGTGGCGCGAGCGCTGGAATACCTGGGTCGCACCGGCAACGCACGCACCTTTGGCTTCGGCGATTCGGGTAACGACCTGGGCATGCTCGCTGCGGTCGAGACGGCTGTCGCCATGGGCAACGCCATGCCTGAGGTCAAGGCGGTCGCCGACTACGTGACCGACGATGTCGCACACGACGGCACCGTCACAGCGATGCAGCATTTCGGCCTCATCTAATGAATCCCGCGTTCTGACGTTTGCTCAAACTGCGACTCTTTGCTTTTGCATGCTCAATCGATTTATCAATCCAAACACTGAGGTGTTTATACCGTTCGCCGAGAAGATAAAAAACCGCAGTTCACGCCTTGATAAACGTAGGTAAAGTGTTTAGCAGTTTATCGGCCGTATGCTAACGAAAGGAATCAGGCAGATGGCAATCAAGGTGTTCGCTGACGGTGCAAACCTCGAGGGCATGCTCGACATGTACGAGAACGGCAACGTTCAGGGTTTCACGACCAACCCGTCCCTTATGAAGAAGGGCGGCGTGACGGATTACCGCGCGTTTGCCAAAGAGGTCTTGACCCACATCACCGATGTGTCCGTCTCGTTTGAGGTCTTTGCCGACGACGTCGAGACCATGGAGGTCGAGGCCCGCGAGATCGCTACCTGGGCCGAGAACGTCTACGTCAAAATTCCGTGCGTGACCACCAAGGGCGAGTCCACCGCCGAGCTGGTCCGCAAGCTTTCGGCCGACGGCATCAAGGTCAACGTCACCACCATCTTTACGCCTACGCAGGTTGATGAGATGGTCGAGGCCGTCGACGCCGAGACGCCGTCCATCATCTCGCTCTTTGCCGGCCGCATCGCCGATACCGGCGTCGACCCCATTCCGTTTATGACGGAGTCGGTCAAGAAGGCCGCCGCAAAGCCCAACTGCGAGGTCCTGTGGGCGTCCACGCGCGAGCTCATCAACATTTACCAGGCCGAGGCCTGCGGTTGCCAGATCATTACGGTGCCCAACAGCATCCTGGCCAAGCGCAAGAACATTGGTCGCGACCCGTACGAGGTCTCGCTCGATACCGTGCGCGGTTTTGCCAAGGATATCGCGGCGCTCGGTTTCCATATCCTGCCGTAGCGCGAACACCGACTGTACCGTGGGCTGTTCGCCCCGGCCTTTCCTTTCCCTATCGCTCACGCGCTCCGCGAGGGTCGCGCTAGGCAAAGGAAAGGCCGGGGCTGCCGGCACGAGCTTGCCAGCAAGTTGGCGATTGGCTTCCATATCCTGCCGTGGGCAAAGGTACCCCCGCCTGCGCCGTGCAAAATTGAGAGTATTCAGCAAGGTAAAGGTCTTTATCAGTTGACCGAAGCATGGAACGGCCCCCGTTTTGGCTCTGACGACGCTAAAACGGGGGCTGTTTTTTGCTTTTTCGTCTCTGAGGGGCATCCGGAACGGTGGAATTTGCAGAATACTCGCGATTTTGCACATCGCTACAGGGGGTACCTTTGCTTTGGCGGTTTACTTTCCCTGCACCATGGTGAGCGAGATCTTCTTGCGGTCGCGATCGACCTTTTCTACCCACACCTTGACCGTGTCGCCGACGCGCACCACGTCGCTCGGGTGCTTGACAAAGCGATTGGCCAGCTTGGAGATATGCACGAGGCCGTCCTGGTGCACGCCCACGTCGACGAACGCGCCAAAGTCGACGACGTTGCGCACCGTCCCCTTGAGCTCCATGCCGGGTTCCAGGTCGTCGATGGAAAGCGCCGAGCGGCTAAAGACCACCTCGGGCGCGTCGTCGCGCGGGTCGCGGCCGGGCTTCTTGAGCTCGTTGACGATGTCGATGAGCGTGAGGGTGCCGCAGTTCAGGTCACTTGCCAGCGCCGAGATACTGCCCAGACGGCGCTCGATGTCGGGCACGCCGCCGCGGCTGAGCTCGCTGGCTTTAACGCCGGCGCGTTCCAGGACGGACGTGGCCACCTCGTAGCTCTCGGGGTGGACGCTCGTCGCGTCGAGCGGGTTCTTGCCGCCGCTGATGCGCAGGAAGCCCGCGGCGTTGAGGTATGCCTTGGGTCCTAGTTTGGGGACCTTCTTAAGCTGGCGGCGATCGGTAAAGGCACCGTTTTCCTCGCGGTAGGCCACGATGTTTTTGGCCACGCTCGGCGTGATGCCCGATACGTATCCCAGCAGGCTTGCGCTCGCGGTATTCACGTCGACGCCCACGCGGTTGACGACGTCCTCCACCACATGGCCCAGGGTGCGCGAAAGCTCGGCCTGGTCAAGGTCGTGCTGGTACTGGCCAACGCCGATGGACTGGGGCGGGATCTTGACGAGCTCTGCCAGCGGGTCCTGTAGACGGCGGCCCAGGCTCATGGCGCCACGCACGGTGACGTCCAGATCGGGATACTCCTGGCTGGCGAGCTCGGAGGCGGAGTACACCGATGCGCCGGCCTCGTTGACGATGGTGTATCGCAGCTCAGGCGCCTGCTCGGCGATGAACTCCGAGACGACTTCCTCGGTCTCGCGGCTGGCGGTGCCGTTGCCGATGACGATGGTGTTGACGCTGTCCTTTTTGACGAGGCGGGCGAGCTCGCGCTTGGTGCCGGCGACGTCGTGGCGCGGCTTGGTGGGATAGACCACGCCGTGGTCGAGCAGCTTGCCGGTCTCGTCCATGACGGCGACCTTGCAGCCGGTGCGGTAGCCCGGATCGAGCGCGAGCACGCGGGCGCCGCGCACGGGGCGTGCCGAGAGCAGGCCCTCGAGATTCTTGGCAAAGACATTGATGGCCTCGGTCTGCGCACGGACGGTGAGTTTGGCGCGGGCCTCGCGCTCCAGCGAGGGGGCCATGAGGCGCTTGTAGCCGTCGGCGATGGCGGCGTCAAAGACGGGCGCGAAGACGCCCTGGCGTCGGGGCCAACGGCTGCCGAGGCGTGCCGTGGCGGCGGCGCCGTCGACGTTCACGCGCACGCGGAGCTTGCCCTCGCGCTCACCGCGGTCGATAGCCAGCACGCGGTGGTTGGGTATACGGCGCAGCGGCTCATCATAGCTGTAGTACGGCTCGTAGGGGGTCTTCTCGGTGGGGTCGGTGGCCTCGACGACGATGTCTGCGGTGTTTTGCGTAAAGGCACGCAGGTCGGCGACGTTCTCGGGGTCCTCGGCCACCGTCTCGGCCACGATGTCCGCCGCGCCGGCGAGCGCCTTTTCGGGCGTGTCGAAGCCGGCCTCCTCATTGACGTATGCTGCGGCGGCGTCGAGCGCACTGCCCTTGGCCGAGGCCTGCATGATGATCATGTTGGCGAGCGGCTCCAGGCCGGCTTCGCGGGCCTTCTGCGCGCGAGTCATGCGCTTTTTGCGGTAGGGCTTGTAGAGGTCCTCGACACGCTGGAGCTGCGTGGCCTCGCGAATCTGCTGCTCGAGTTCGGGCGTGAGTTTGCCCTGGGCGTCGATGAGCAGGATGACGTCCTCTTTACGCTGCTCAAGATTGCGCAGGTAGGACAGGCGCTCGTCGAGCGCGCGCAGGGCGACGTCGTCCATACCGCCCGTTGCTTCCTTGCGGTAGCGCGAGATAAAGGGGATGGTGTTGCCCTCGTCGATGAGCTTGACGGCCGCCTCGATGTTGGCGGCCTTAAGGTTGAGCTCGCGGGCAAGCTGGGCGATAAGATCCATGGGACTCCTTGCGTTTAAGGTGCGTTTGCAGCACAGGGCTACCAAGGATACCACCCGTCCCAAAAGACTGTTTTGGAGCCGCGCCACGAAAACGACCCGTCTACTACGTTTGAACCGCATGGGTCGACCGTACCTGGGTTTTCCGAAAATCGACAAGCCGGTTACCTGCGGTTTTTATTTCTCGAAATTCGGCATGGCTAAGGATGATCAGTTAAACGTAGTAGATAGGCCCATTTCGTGGCAAACGAACCAAGCTGAGGCGCAAAATGGCCCCCGCCCCAGAAAAATCGTCGGCAAGGTAGCAAAAAGCCCCGCGGGCAGGAGGCTGCTCGCGGGGCAAAGAAGAGGGGCTTGTTGGTGGCGGACCGAAGGGTTCGGCATGGGGTTTCTGCCGCGGCCCGCCCTAAAGCGTTACAGCTCGACGAGCTGGCCGGTCTCGGCGGCCTCCTTGATAGCGTTAAGCAGCGTGAGCGTCTCGACGTTATCGGCGGGGGTCACGACGGGCTCGACCTCGCGGCGGACGACCTTCACAAAGTGCTTGAGCTGCATCTTGTGCGGCAGCGCCGGGTCCACGGCCGGGATCTCCATCTGCAGCGGCTTGTGCCAGTTAGAGGCGCCGTCGTAGGAGAACTGGTGCAGGCGGGGCAGCGACAGGGCGCCCTTAGTGCCACCGATAAAGTAGGCGTCGGCGTCGAAGGGGCGGTACTGCGGATCCTCGCGAGCGGTGGCCTCCCAGTTCCAGGGGCTGGCGGTGGCATCGGAGATGGTCATGCTTGCGAGCGCGCCATCGGCAAAACGGACGTTGACCACGGCGGAGTCCTCGGTCTCAAAACCGCGGGCGGCGCTGGACTGCATGCCCTGGACGGCAACGGGCTCGCCCAGCAGGTAGCGGAGCAGGTCGACGTCGTGCACCAGATTAACCAGGATCGGGCCGGCACCCTTCTTGCGGCGCCACTCGACATCGAAGTACTCGTCATTCTTATAGATCATGTAGTGGAAGCTCGACACGGTGAGCTTGCCCAGCTCGCCGGACTCGATGATCTCCTTGGCCTTGTTGACGAAGGGGTTGTGGCGACGGTGCTGGCCCACGAGCACGGGCACGCCGGCGGTCTCGGCCTCGGCGGCGAAGGCCTGGGCATCCTCCAGGTCGTTGGAGATCGGCTTTTCGACCAGCGGCACGATGTCGCGCTTCACAGCCTCGCGGGCAACGCCCAGGTGCAGGTCGTTGGGGGTGGCGATAATGACGGCCTCGGGCTTGACCTCGTCCATCATCTGGGCGGGATCGGTGAAGAACGGCACGCCGGCGGCCTCGGCCGTGGCGCGGGCGCCCTCAAAAGCGTCGGCGATGGCGACGAGCTCGGCCTCGGGCTCCTCGGTGACAAAGCGGATGTGGTTGCGGCCCATGGCGCCGGCGCCGATAACGGCAATGCGGACGGGGTTGAGCTCAGACATTTCGACTCCTTAATACTGGTGACCGGTGGAATGCGACAAAGGGGCTGTCCCTTTGTCGCATCGGTAAAACTAGGCGGACTTCTTCTTGCTGTCGGAGACCATCATGTAGACGGTGAGCACGACGGCGATGGCGGCGATCACAATGGCGCCGTAGAAGGACTGCTGGTAGGCGGCGCTGCCGGCCTCGGCGTGATACAGCACGGCGGTGATGGGCTGACTGATCCAGGTGGAAGCGGCGTAGCCCAAAAACATGATGCCGTAGTTGACGCCGATGTTGCTGGTGCCAAAGGCGCCGCCGGTGAGCGGCGGGTAGATGACGAGCAGGGCGCCAAAGCTAAAGCCGAGCAGGGCGAGCGCCACAAAGAACATGCCTTGCGTAAAGCTCATCGACATGATGACGAGTGCGACGATGGTGACGACAAGGCTGATGAGCAGCGACTTGTAGGCACCGAGCTTGTCGATGATCTGACCAAAGGACAGGCGACCGACTAGGTTGGCGCAGGTGTTGACGGAGACGACCACGCCGCCGAGGGCGACGGCTGCGGCGCTCGTGGGGTCGGTGAAGAGCTGGACGGCGGCGATGGAGGCAACCTTGCCGACGAGCAGGGTGCCCGCGGTGGCGGCGAAGGCGAAGGTGATGATGAGGACCCAGAAGCGCGGGGTCTTGACCATCTCGCCCGGGGTGAGGTCGCCGAAGGTGCCGGCGTGCGCACCGCCCTTGGGGGCCTCGAAGCCCTCGGGCAGCCAACCGGCCTCGGGGGCCTTCAGGAACAGGGCGGAGGCGGCGATCATCACAAAGAAGATGACTCCGAGCGCCTTAAGGGCGCCAAAGATGCCCAGGCTCGGGATGAGCAGCGAGGCGAGCACCGGGGACAGCACGGCAGGACCGGCGGTCGAAGCGGCGAGCGTAATACCGGAGGCGAGACCCTTCTTGTCGATGAACCACTTTTGGCCGGTGGTGAGCGCCGGGTTGTAGCCCAGGCCGTTGCCGATGGCGGCGACGAGCGAGAACCACAGGTAGAACTGCCACGGCTCGGTGACGGTGCCGGACATGAACCAGCCCAGGCCGTAGCACACGGCGGCGGCGATCACGACGTTGCGCGGGCCGATCTTATCGGAGATACGGCCGGCGAAGATGCCCGTCACGGCCATGATGGTCTGAAAGACCGGGAAGGCCCAGGTAAGGGCGCTCGACCACTCGGGGTAGACGGCGAGCAGGTTCTTGCTCACGACGGAATACAGCGCGATGGAGCTGATGAAGAACATGGTGACGCACGCGGCGGAAAGCACGACGGCGCGACCCTTGTTGGAGTTGGTGGAAGCCATTGGACTCTTTCTGATCGATACGGGGGAGGAGCGGGCGTGTCCGCGGGGCCTCCCTGTCAGGTTGGTTTACTGGTCAGTCGGCTTGGCGACGCCGGACTCATCGGACCAGAGCTTGACACCCTTGTTCTTAAGGTAGTTGTCGGCATAGGCGCGACGGCCGCCGGGCTTGGCGGTGAGGTCGCCCATCATGTTGGAGAAGCCGCCGTCGACCTTGATGGCGTCGCCGGTGGTAAAGTCCGAGCGCTTGGACGCCAGGAACATGACGGCGTTGGCGATATCGCTGACCTCGCCGATGCGGCGCGTGGCGATCAGACGGCTGCGGCTCTTTTCGACCTCGGGGTCGGCGTAGAAGTTGGCCGACATCGGGGTCTTAACGAAGCAGGGCTCGACGCAGTTGGAGCGCACGCCGTAGGGGCCCCACTCGGCAGCCAGCATCTTGGACATCATGTTGACGCCTGCCTTGGTGGAGCTGTACACGCCCGAGAACGTCTCGGGGGAGTGGCTGGCAACGGTCGAGATGTGCACCAGGCGACCCTGGCCAGCCTTGATCATCTCGCGACCAAAGCGCTGCGAGGTGATGAAGTAACCGGTGAGGTTGACGTTGAGCACCTGCTCCCAGTCGCTCAGCGGCAGGTCCTCCATGGCGGCGAAGCGCAGGATGCCGGCGGTGTTGACAAGGGCGTCGACGCGGCCGAAGTCGGCGATGGTGGCATCGACGGCGGCCTGAACCTCGGCCTCGTCGGTGGCGTTCATCTTGTAGCCCTCGGCGTGGATGCCAAACTCGGCGGCGAGGTCGGCGGCTGCGGCCTTGACCTTCTCCTCATCCAGGTCGAGCAGGACGACGTTGGCGCCGTTGCGGGCGAACTCGCGGCAAATCTCGACGCCCATACCGCCGAGCGCGCCAGTCACGGCGCAGACATCGCCCTCGAGCTTAAGCCAATTGCTCATAGGAACTTCCCTTCTTGTGCCTCCCGGTGGGTCGCTCCCATTAACCGACCCACGTGGTTTTCGCTGGTTATCGTATGCTTTGCATTTGCGCAGGTGAATTGCATATTTGTTAGAATGGCGTTAACCGTAGGTTTACACTGTGCAATGCAGTTTTTCTCAATTGAGCGCGTGACCTGCCAAAACGACCCCCTTCGGTAGTTCATTGCCATGCGTCTGGAAACAGGAGATTGACGTGTACGATCGACGACTCGAGGCCATATCGGCCGCCGCGGAGCTGGGGAGCTTCTCACGGGCGGCGGCAAAATTGCGCGTGTCGACCCCGGCGCTCGTCAAGCAGGTGTCGGGCTTCGAGGCCGAGTTTGGCATCACGTTGTTCGAGCGCTCGCATTCGGGCGTTAAAGTGACGCCGGCGGGCGCTCTGCTGGTGGACGATGCGCGCTCGATCATGCGCCAGTCCGAGGATGCGTTGCGCCGCGCCCGACGCGCGGCGGGTGATGGCGGTGCCGTGCGTCTGGGTGTGTCGATGATGTGCCCGGGGCGCCAAACGCTTTCGATGTGGACGGGCATCCACGATCTGGAGCCGTCGCTGCGATTTGAGATTGTGCCGGTAAGCGACCTCTACGACGAGCGCGAGACAGTCATGCGCAGCTTGGGCCGCGAGGTCGATGTGGTGCAGTCGAGTTTTTCTACCCCACGCTGGGGTGATGCCTGCCAAAAGCTCCGCATTGTCAACGTGCCGTTTTATATCGACCTACCGCGCACGAGTCCGCTGGCGCGCAAGACGCGCATCACGGTTGCCGACTTGGAGGGCATGCGTCTGCGCGTGCTGCGTCACGGCAACGACGCAATGGACAGCCTGCGCATCGACCTTCTGGCCGACGGCGGCGTTGACGTGATCGACGTGGACAGCTTTGACTTTGCGCTCTTTAACGAGGCGGAGGAAAAGGGCGACGCGGTGCTCACCTGCGGGGCGTGGTCGGGGGTGCACCCGGCCTTTGTGGGCGTGCCGTTCCTGTGCGGCCGTGAGGTGCCGGTCTTTTTGCACTATCCGCTCGAGCCCACCCTCCAAGTCCAAAAATTCGTCAACGCCATGGCACAACTTCTCAAATAGCTATCGTGTCGATGATTCTTTAATCCCCGTCCTAGAAAAATCATCTGGTAGAGTTGACCTCACGTGAATTTCAGTACACTGCGTACTACCTGTGCTTTTGTCATTTTGGGAGTGAACTTGTGAATGCTTCTGTCGCCAAGAAAGCCAGCCAGGCGGTGCGCCTGCTCATGATGGTGCTCACGGCAGTTCTCATCTTCTTCTTCATTAATGTTATGCTGCTCGTCTCCGATATCCAGGGCACGGCGCGCGTGGTCAACTACGCCGGTCTGGTGCGCGGCACCACGCAGCGAATCGTTAAGCTCGAGGACGCGGGCCAGCCTCAAGACGACCTGCTCAAGGCCGTGGATTCATACATCAACGGTTTGCGTTACGGAAGTGGCGACCTCAACCTCGTCCGTCTCGACGACGAC
Source organism: uncultured Collinsella sp. (assembly GCA_902493895.1). Taxonomy (GTDB): domain Bacteria; phylum Actinomycetota; class Coriobacteriia; order Coriobacteriales; family Coriobacteriaceae; genus Collinsella. The sequence goes on from CABUQW010000027.1 coordinate 20,589, forward strand.
GAGTATCAGGCAAAGATGACCGAGCTTGCAAATTATTTTGATGAGCTTTGCGCCGAGATTGCCCGTGTGCGCGAAGTCGGCTACGAGAACACCGATATCATCGCGATGAGCGAGGAGTTCTTTGGTATTTGTGACGATGCTACACGACTCGCAGAGGACTACTCTCAGGAGAAGGCGTCGGCGCTCAACTATCTCGAGGGCTTGGTGATCATCGACATCGTGGGCTTGGTGGCGACCTTTGCGGTCGAACTTGTTCGCGCGGTGCGCACTGCCGCGCTCAACCGCGAGCTGCAGAGCAAAGTCTATCTCGACGAAGCCACGGGACTGCCCAACAAGAACAAGTGCGAGGAGATCTTGGGGCAGGAGCGGCCTGTCTCCGCGGAGGCGCCCGTTGCGGTGTGCGTCTTCGACCTTAACAATCTGCATACGGTCAATAACAACTTTGGCCACGAGAAGGGCGACGAATACATCCGTTCTTTTGCCCAGCAGCTGGGGTGCGTGGCGTCCGAGACCTGCTTTGTGGGCCGCGACGGTGGCGATGAGTTTATCGCGGTGCTGCGGGATGCCGATCGAGCTGCCGTGGAGTCCTGTCTCGCTCGGGTTCGTGCGAACGTGAACGAGTATTCCGAGGCTCACCCCGACATGCCTATCAGCTATGCGGTGGGCTACGCGCTTTCCAGTGATTTTGATGAACCGCCTACGATGCGCGAGCTCTTTTCCCAGGCCGACAAAAACATGTACATCGACAAGAACCGCGTAAAGGCAGCCGAGGCAGCCGGGCTGCAACGCGAGGAACGGTAAGCTTGTAACAAAGGGCATAGAAAAGCCTCCGCAGCTCGTGTGGCTGCGGAGGCTTTATTCGTTGCGGCGCATTGTGTTTGGGTCGTTGAGATGAGTCGATTTGCCCCGAAAGAGGAGGGCATTGACCTTAGGGTCATGCCCGACGAATGAGCGGCAAATCGACTCATCTCGGCGGGCCGAGCTACTCCAGCTCAAACGCTCCGGTGTAGAGCTGGTAGTAATACCCGCGCTTGGCGATCAGCTCGTCGTGGTTGCCGCGCTCGATGATGCGGCCGTGGTCCAGGCAGATGATCGCGTCGGAGTTGCGCACGGTGGACAGGCGGTGAGCGATGACAAACGTCGTGCGGCCCTCCATGAGCTTATCCATGCCGGCCTGCACGATGGCCTCAGTGCGGGTGTCGATGGAGCTCGTGGCCTCGTCCAGAATCATTGCCGGCGGATCGGCGACGGCGGCGCGTGCGATCGAGATCAGCTGGCGCTGGCCCTGCGACAGCTGCGCGCCGTTGCCGGTGAGCATGGTGTCGTAGCCGTCGGGCAGGCGGGTGATAAAGTCGTCGGCGCCGGCGAGCTTGGCCGCCGCGATGCACTCCTCGTCGGTAGCGTCCAGGTTGCCGTAGCGGATGTTATCCATCACGGTGCCGGTGAACAGGTTCACGTCCTGCAGCACGACGCCCAGCGAGCGGCGCAGATCGGCCTTGCGGATCTTGTTGACGTTGATGCCGTCGTAGCGGATCTTGCCGTCGGCGATGTCATAGAAGCGGTTGATGAGGTTGGTGATGGTCGTCTTACCGGCACCGGTGGCGCCGACAAACGCGACCTTCTGGCCCGGCTTGGCAAACACGGACACGCCATGCAGCACCTCGTGGTCGGGCGTGTAGCCAAAGTCCACATTGTCCATGACCAGGTCGCCGCGCAGCGGTACGTACTCGATCTCGCCGGTTGCGCGGTGCGGATGTTTCCATGCCCACATGCCAGTGTGGTGGTCGGCCTCCTCGAACTCCCAGGTCTCGGGGTTCACCTGCGCGTTGACGAGCGTCACGTAGCCTTCGTCGGCCTCGGGCTTCTCGTCGATGAGCTCAAAGATGCGGTCGGCGCCGGCGAGGCCCATGACCACGGCGTTGATCTGCTGCGAGATCTGGCCGATCTGTCCGCAGAACTGCTTGGTCATGTTGAGGAACGGCACCACGACGGCGATGGACAGCGCCATGCCCGAGATGCTCAGGTTGGGCACGCCCAGCGCCAGGAAAATGCCGCCTGCCAGTGCGACCAGCACGTAGAGCAGGTTGCCCAGGTTCATAAGGATGGGCATGAGGATGTTGGCGTACATGTTGGCCTTCTGCGAGACCTCAAAGAGCTTTTCGTTGCGCGCGTCAAAATCGGCTTCGGCGGCAGACTCGTGGCAGAATGCCTTGACGACCTTCTGGCCGTTCATGACTTCCTCGATATGGCCCTCGACCACGCCGAGCTCGGTCTGCTGCGCAATAAAGAAACGCGCGGAATTGGAGCCGAGCAGCTTGGTCATAAAGGTCATAAAGACGACGCCGGCCACAATGACCAGGCACATCCACACGCTGTAGTACAGCATGATAAAGAACACCGTGACGATGACGATGGTCGTCATGAGCAGGTTGGGCAGCGACTGGCTGATCATCTGGCGCAGCGTGTCGATGTCGTTGGTGTAGTGGCTCATGATGTCGCCGCGCTGATGCGTGTCGAAGTAGCGGATCGGCAGGTCCTGCATGCGGTTGAACATCTTCTCGCGCAGCTTCTCGAGCGAGCCCTGCGTGACGATGGCCATGGCGCGGTTCCAGAAGAGCGAGGACAGGATGCCGACGCCGTAGATGCAGGCGAGGGTGGTCACGAGCTGCAGAATCTTGGGCTGCGCAGCTTCCCAATCGCCCGACTGCCACGATTCGCTAATAATCTGCAGGGCGCTCTGAAGGAAGGTCGCGCCGATGGAGTTGATGATGGCGCAGAGCACCACGCCGACGACGACGAGGGGCAAAAGCACGGGGTAGAAGCCAAAGAGCGTCTTGATGAGGCGCGACATGGTGCCCCCCTTGCGGTTGAGCGCGCGCTCGGCAGTAGTTGCCTTACTCATGTGCCTCGCCTCCTTCCTGGGTCTGGGCTTGCGTTGTGGATGCCTCGGTGTCGGCCTCGACGGCCCCTTCGCCCTCGGCAGACATCTTGTTTTGCGAGGTAAAGGTCTCGCGGTAGATCTCGCTCGTCTTGAGCAGCTCGTCGTGGTTACCGATCTGCGCGATACGGCCGCCCTCCATGACGATGATGCGGTCTGCGTCCTGCACGGAGCTGATGCGCTGGGCGATGATGAGCTTGGTCGTGTTGGGCAGATAGCTTGCCAACCCTGCGCGGATCTTGGCGTCGGTCTTGGTGTCGACGGCGCTCGTGGAGTCATCCAGGATTAAGATCTTGGGGCGACGCAGCAGGGCACGCGCAATGCACAGGCGCTGCTTCTGACCGCCCGAGACATTGGAGCCGCCCTGCTCGATCCAGGTGTCGTAGCCCTTGGGGAAGCCGTCGACAAACTCATCGGCGCAGGCCAGATGTGCCGCCTCGCGGACTTCCTCGTCGGTGGCGTTCGGGTCGCCCCAGCGCAGATTCTCGGCGATGGTGCCGCTAAACAGCACGTTTTTCTGCAACACCATGGCCACTTGGTGGCGCAGCGCGTCTAGGTCGTAGTCGCGCACGTCCATGCCGCCCACGCGCACGGTGCCTTCGGTGGCGTCGTACAGGCGGGCGATGAGGTTTACGAGCGTGGACTTGGCCGAGCCGGTGCCGCCGATGATGCCGATGGTCTCGCCGCTCTTAATGTGCAGGTCGATATCGTCGAGTGCCTGGCGCTTCGCATGCGCGGAATACTTAAAGCTCACGTGGTCAAAGTCGATGGAGCCGTCGGCAACCTCGAGCACGGGTTCGGCGGGATTGGCGATCGTGGGCTCGGCGGCCAGCACCTCGGTAATGCGGTGCGCCGATTCGTCGGCCATGGTCACCATGACAAAGATCATCGACAGCTGCATCAGGCTCATGAGGATCTGGAAGCCATAGGTAAAGATCGAGGAGAGCTGGCCCACGTCGAACAGCGTGCCCTGGCTCGTGATAATGAGCTTGGAGCCCAGGTAGATGATGACGACAAACGCGCCGTTGACGCAGATGTTCATCATGGGGTTGTTAAAGGCGAGCAGCTTCTCGGCGCGGGTGAAGTCCATCTGGACGTCGCGCGCGGCGGTGGCGAACTTCTCCTTCTCAAAGTCTTCGCGCACATAGCTCTTGACCACGCGCATGCCGGTGACGTTTTCCTCGACGGACTCGTTAAGGGCGTCGTACTTGTGGAACACGCGCGAGAAGATGGGGCGCACCTTAAAGATGATAAAGAACAGTCCAAAGCCCAGCAGCGGAATGATGACCAGGTAGACCATGGCGACGCTGCCGCCCATGATAAACGCCATGGTAAAGGCGAAGATCAATACCAGCGGCGCACGCACGGCGATACGGATGATCATCATAAAGGCCTGCTGCACGTTGTTGATGTCGGTGGTCAGACGCGTGACGAGCGAGGAGCTCGAGAACTCATCGATGTTGGCAAAGCTGAACGTCTGGATTTTGTAGAACAGGTCGTGACGCAGGTTCTTGGCGAAGCCGCAACTCGCGTGGCTGCAGGTGACGCCGGCAGCGGCGCCAAAAGCCAGCGATGTCAGCGCGATGAGCACCAAAAAGCCCGCGGTGGGAAGCATCTCGGCTACGGTGGTGCCGTCTTTGATGGCGTCGATCAGGTTGGCGGTGATAAATGGAATCAGCATCTCGCAGAGCACCTCGCCAAGCACGAGCAATGGCGTGGCAACAGTGACTTTCATATAGTCGCGGATGCTGCCCATGAGGGTTTTAATCATCCAGTTCCTCCCAGGTTACACGGATTTTCTCGAGCATTTCGGCGAGGTCCTCGCGCTCGTCGTGGGTGAGCGCGCTAAAGGCCTGCTCTCTAAAGCGGATGCGGGCCGCCTGCTCAACGCGGGCCTTTTCCCATCCCGCATCGGTCAGGCGGATGGTGAGCTGCCGACGGTCTTTGGGATTGCGACTGCGCTCGATAAGACCGCCCAGTTCGAGCTTGGACAGAATCTCGGAAAGGGACCCCGGCTTGAGGTCGAAGTGCATGCCGAGCTCCTGTTGGGACAGCTCGCCGGTCGGCTGCTTGGCGAGTAGGCAGACAATAGGCGCCTTGCCAGATATGCCGCCGCCGTGAAAATGCATGTAATGGCCGCAAAACCCCAGCCCATGGAGGATTCTCTTGGCGAGACGGTCCTCCTTGGACTGAGTCTCGGGCTCGTCTACCGGCTGCGAGGGGTCGTCGCCGGGTTCATGCGGATGGGCGTGTGGTTCAACACACATATCTAATCTTCGCTCCTTTCTTTAGTTAGGTAGTGGAATTGTTTTGTGCCTAACTAATCTAGGAGCATGAGAAATGAATGTCAAGGTACCAAACTAGTGGTTACGCGGTTTTACCAAACCGCGTAACGGCTCGACGCTGCAAACGCTCCCTGCGCTACACTTAGTCGCACTGTGGCGCTGCTGCGCCGTGCCCGAACCAAGGGAGACCCTCATGAAGAACACTCAGCTGCTGCTGATCAACGATATGTGCGGCTACGGCAAGGTTGCGCTTTCCGCCATGCTGCCGGTGCTGTCGCACATGGGTTACCGTATCCACAATCTGCCGACGGCACTTGTGTCCGATACGCTCAACTATCCCAAGTTCTACATCCATGACACCACCGAGTACGTGCGCCAGAGCCTCGCCATCTGGGAGGATCTCGGCTTTGAGTTCGACGCCATCTCCACCGGCTTTATCGTGACCGAGGAAGAGACGCGCATTATTTCGGACTTCTGCCACCGTCGCGCGCAAAAGGGCACCAAGGTGTTCGTCGACCCCATCATGGGCGACAACGGCAAGCTCTACGCCGGCGTGCCCGAGTCCACGATCGGCCTCATGCGCAGCCTGCTCGAGTGCGCCGACTATGCGGTGCCAAACTACACCGAGGCGTGCCTGCTCACCGATACGCCCATTGCCGAGCAAATCACGCCCGATAAGGGCCGCGCTCTTGTGGATGCCGTGCGTGCCTTGGGCGCCAAGTCGGTGGTCATTACGAGCGCTGTGGTCGACGGTGCGAATGTCGTCATCGGTTACGACCATGTGGCGGGGGAGTACTTTACGATTCCCTTCGACCTGATCCCGGTCTACTTCCCGGGCACGGGCGACACGTTCTCGGCGGTGCTCGTCGGCCGCGTTATGGCAGGTTGGAGTCTGCAGCGCGCGACGAGCGATGCCATGCGCGTGGTAGCCGAGCTTATCGAGCGCAATGCCGACCAGGAGGATAAGTCCGCCGGCCTTCCCATCGAGGCCTGCCTGGATGTGATTGACCATGAGTAACGCCGACGAGAGCAGTACCGAGGCGGCGGGCGAGAACAAGCCGCTCGGCGCGCCGCGTGGCAAGCGTCCGCGTATTCGCATTAGCTGCGTGGACCAGCTGGGCACATGCCGCTGCCATCACGGGCACAAGCCGGGTGACGTCTTCGACTTCGACCGCGACCGCGGCAAGATGTGCGCCATGGCCTGCCATGTGGGCTTTCCCTATATCGACATCCTGCGCTATGGCGGTACCGTGCCCGGCAACGAGCCCGGCACGGCAAAGTTCTGCTGTCCCGAGGTCGATACGTTGAACGTCTGGCTCGCCGAGATCGTCGACGAGTAGTTGAGCGTGGATTTTCTCCCGTTTAGAGCGCGCTTGAACGCTCAAAGTGGGAGATCATCCACGCTCGTTTTATGCCGATGGCGTGGCACGTGCGTCCGCGTGCTCGCTTGCCTATAACTGCTCGAGCATGGCCGTGCAGCCGGCGAGCACATCGCGGTAGGTGGCATCGAAGTTGCCGGTGTACCAGGGATCGGCCACGTCGCCGGGGCGATCGGTCCAATCGAGCAGGCGCGAGATCTTGCCATCGGGGTCGCTGCCAAAAATGCGACGCAGACCTCGCGCGTTCTCGGCATCCATATAGACAATGTGGTCCCAGTTACCATACTCTGCGCGACGCACCTGGCGGGCGCGGCGCGCAACGACGGGAATCCCGACTTCACGCAGCTTGGCAACGGTGCCACGATGCGGCGGATTGCCGATCTCCTCGGTCGACGTTGCAGCGGAATCAATGACAAACTCCGCCTCGCGTCCAGCGCGGCGCACCAGCTCGGTAAACACCGACTCAGCCATCGTCGAGCGGCAGATATTCCCATGGCAGATAAACAGTACACGTTGCATATGCGGTTTCCTTTCGATCGCCATCATCGAGCTCGAGTATCGCATCTACGCCTGCGCCCTCGCCCGCTTGCGCTCCCAGCGAGCCAACTTAATCGTCACCAGCGTGAGCGCCCAGGCCACAAGCGAGAACACGGCACCGACCGCGCCAACGTAGGCAATGCCAGCTCCGCTTACCACGGCGCCGCCCACCGCGGTGCCAAACGAAATGCCGACATTGAACGCCATGGGTTCTACCGAGCTCGCGAGCACCATCGATTTGGGATGGCGGCTGCGAGCCACGTCCATAAAGTGCGTGATGCACGACACCGAGAACAGGTACATGAGCATCGCCAGGCTAAAGACAAAGACAAGTGCGAGCGGCATGGCAGCGCCTACGGCAAACAGCCCAAACAATGCCGCTGCCTGCAGCATAAACGTCACAAGCAGCGCCTTCATGCCAAAGCGCGCATCGATCCATCCGCCCAGGATGTTCGAGATCAGGCAGAACACGCCGTAGGCCATAAGCGTGGTACTGGCTTCGACCGTGCCCATGCCCAGCACCTGCTCAAGATAAGGCGTCACGTAGCCGTAGAACACATAGACCGAGCCCACGCCAAACAAAAAGATAAGCATGCCGGTGATGATACTCGGCTCGCGCAGCAGACTCGCCTGCTCGCGAAAGGTGGCGGGCTCGTCGGTTTGCCCAGCGCGCGGCATAAACGCCACGAGCGCTCCGCAGATCAAAACGGCAAAGGTCAGCGCGCCGTACATGGCCACGTGCCAGTCGAGCGTGTCGGCCACAAATTTGCCAATCGAGGTCACAAAGACCATTGCCACGGAAAACGCACCATATACCACCGAGATGGCAAGCGAAGTTTGCTGCGGGGACAGCAGCTCGGGGATGTACGTCACGCCCACGGCGAGCAGTGCGCCCGAGACGGAGCCCAGGACAATGCGCGAGATAAACAGCACCTGGAAGTTGGGTGCCAGCGCCATAACCAAATTGCCGAGCACAAAGATAATGCTGTAGCACACGAGCAGCTGGTAGCGGCGGAACCGCCCCGTGCTGAGCGCAAGCACCGGCGTAGCGATGGCGTAGACGAGTGCGAACACGCTGATGAGCTGGCCCGCAGTGGCAAGTGATACGCCGAGTTCCGTCGCCAGGTCGCTTTCGATGCCGATGACCACGAACTCGGAGCAGCCGAGCGAGAATCCCAACAGCACGAGCAGCGCCAGGCAGAGCTTGATGCGCGCAGAGGAGAGCGCGGCGGCGGTTGACTTACTTTTAGGCGTGGTTGCGGCGGTCAAGGTTGTCACTCCAATGTCGCATGAATAAGCGGGATTCAATCCCTGCAACTCTAGCAGAATGTGACAAAGGGGCAGTCCCTTTGTCACATTGCGCTGCCGGCCAGTCGCTTAAACCGTCACAACATTCGATGAAAATCTCGAATTGGGGGTGCGGACGATTTCTTGGACCGCGCCTAGGCGTATCCAAGCTTCCTGCGGTACTCCATCGGGCTCAGCCACCCGAGGGACTTCTTGATCCGCTCCTCACGATAGTACACGAG
>CABUQW010000028.1 GCA_902493895.1 uncultured Collinsella sp.
GCCACCATCGGTCACGTCCGCGACGAGCAGCTGTTCTACCTCGCCTGCCGCGGCCTTGACCAAAACGCCGCCGAGGACCTGTTCATCCGCGCCAAGCTGGAGGACGCCGCGCTTTCCGCCACCGACGAGCGCACCCGCGCAGCCGTCGTCCGCCTGGGAAACAACCTGATCGACAACTTTGAAGAGGAGCTCGCATGATCGACACCGAGCACGTTAAATGCGATACCTGTACCGCACCGGAGCCTATGGAGCTCGACGCCAGCGACGAGGCTTCGCGCGGCTGGCCCACCGTGGACATCGAGACCAACCCCTACAAGGGCCAGTTCCCGCTGTTTCAGCAGCACCCCGAGATCGCCTTCCTCGATAGCGCCGCCACTACGCAGCGCCCCGCCTGCGTGCTTGACGCCGAACGCGACTTCTACCAGCGCATGAACGCCAACCCGCTGCGCGGCCTGTACTCGCTGTCCGTCGAGGCCACCGATGCCATCGCGAAGGTGCGTCAGCAGATCGCTGACGTCATCGGCGCTCCCCAGGCCAACGAGGTCGTCTTCACCCGCAACACGAGCGAGTCGCTCAACCTGGTCGCCAAGAGCTTTGCGCCCACGGTGCTCGAGCCCGGTGACGAGGTCGTCATTACCATCATGGAGCACCACTCCAACCTAATCCCTTGGCAGCAGGTCTGCCGCGAGACCGGCGCCAAGCTCGTCTACCTCTACCCCACCAAGACCGGCCAGCTCACGACCGAGGAGGTTCTTGCCAAGGTTGGTCCCAAAACCAAGATTCTGGCCGTGGGTCAGGTCTCTAACGTGCTGGGCGTCGAGAACCCGGTCAAGAACCTCGGCAAGCTCGTGCACAAGTACGGCGGCTACCTGGTCGTCGACGGTGCGCAGTCGCTGCCGCACATGCCGGTCGATGTGGCCGACCTGGGCGCCGACTTCTTTGCCTTTAGCGCGCACAAGGCCATGGGCCCCATGGGCATCGGCGTGCTGTGGGGAAAGATGGACCTGCTCAACGCCATGCCGCCCATGCTCACCGGCGGCGAAATGATCGATTCGGTCACCGAGCAGGACGCCGTCTGGGCGCCCGTCCCCGAGAAATTCGAAGCCGGCACGCAGGACGCCGCCGGCATCTTCGCCACGGGCGCCGCCCTTGATTACCTGGTCAACACGGTGGGTTACGAGAACATCCAGGCACGCGAGCAGGCACTTGTCCACTACCTGATGGGCGAGCTCATGCAGCTCGACTTTGTACAGATAATCGGCTCCATCTATTGGGACAACCACCACGGCGTTGTGAGCTTTAACGTCAAGGGCATCCACCCGCACGACGTCGCGAGCATCATGGACATGGACGGCGTCTGCATCCGCGCCGGCCACCACTGCGCGCAGCCGCTGCTTACCTGGCTGGGCGTCGAGAACCTTGCCTGCTGCCGCGCCGGCGTGGCCTTCTACAACGACAAGGCCGACATCGACAAGTTCATCGCCGGCCTGCATCACGTTTGGAGCACGTTCAATGGGTAATCTGTACACCTCAACCACATTTATGGAGCACAACTCGCACCCCGACTATAAGTACGAGATGGACGCCCCCACGCACGAGCACGACGGCATCAACCCCAGCTGCGGCGACGAGCTCACCTTGCAGTTGCGCGTCGAGAACGGCGTGATCGAGGAGGCCTCCTTTACCGGCCACGGCTGCGCCATCAGTCAGGCCAGTGCCGACATCATGGCCGACCTCATCACCGGCGAGACCGTCGAGGAAGCTCACCGCCTGGCAGAGCTCTTCCTCGCCATGATCCGCGGCGAGAAGCTCTCCGAGGAGGACCTGGAAGACCTGGACGAAGCCGCCCAGCTTCAGGACATCTCGCACATGCCCGCCCGCGTCAAATGCGCCGAGCTCGCCTGGCGCACCCTCGACGGCATACTCGAGGGGCAAACAAACCAGTAGCTTATGCCCCGAATCCAAGGTTTTTGATTGCCGAGCCGCCCGATACGGGCGGCTCGGTTTTTCCTAATGAGTGCAAACGCACAAAGTCCGCGCGTCCGGCGCCCCGTCTGACATTTGCCACACAGCCAGACGCAAACACGGGCGTTTTCCGCAGCACCAAAGTCCTGCGGCAGGGCCCCGGGCCCGCCAAGCAATGCGCCAAGCCCCGTTCTGCGAAGCTCCGACTCGCTTCGCGCCTGCCGCAGACGGGTCCCATAGGGAGCGGCGTGCATTTTTGCGAGTATTCAGCACGCCAAGCTGTGTGTATACGCATCGAAAGCGTTAATCAACGTCTCCAGGCGCATATATTTTGTGTTTTAAAACTGACATCGCGGTCTGACGGGACGCAGACACGTGCTTCGGGGCGCAACAGCGGGGATTAATAGCTTAAGAACCCGTATGTTGAAAGATTGCAGCGGTGCCGACAGCACCACGATGTTGAAAACTCCGTTTTTTGCACGGCGCAGACGGGGGTAGGCACGGGCAAACCCGGACCGAACCGTTATTTTATGCAAGATGGCGATTTTTCTATGCATATTAAGAAGTGCAGTTACCGTACCAAGCTTTTGAACGCTGGTTGCAGCGTATGGACGACTCCAGCTGCAGTGAACAGGCGACCCTACATCACGTTTCCGCCAGCCCTCATCGCCGTTCGCGCGCGGGCGCGCACGATACGAGAGACGGTACTTTTGCCAATCCCGGTATACCGCTCAATCTGGCGCACCGTAAAGCCGGCATTGTTCAATCCAACAATAACGGTATCGCGCTGCGCCGTCGGTGCAGTTTTAACCCCGTTGAGCGGCACGCCCAGGCGCTTCGCCATCTTGTCGGCAAAGGCGTGGCGTTCCCATTCCGTCTCTTTCATATCGCACAGCGCTGGCTCACCGCCGTCGGGCGTCGAAAGCGAATAGGCAATAAAGCCCTCGGCAGAACCAAAAAGCTCAAGCACGCAAGAAGGATCAGAAAATCCCCTCGCGACATCAGCCGCGTCACCGTCGTAAGCGCATAAATACTCCGCAAAGCTACTCCAGGGATAACGCTCGATTAGGCAAACGCCCGCCTCCTGCGGATCGGCGTGTACGGAGCGAATAGCCTCCATCACCTGCCAGTCGGTATCGAGCGAGCGCCGGTCAAAACGGTTCTGGAACAGATGGCCCGTGCGCCCCGTGCGTTTATTGAACCGCCGCGCGTACGTCAAAAGCAGCCGGTGCATCACCGCGCTCATCCTGTCCTCGTAATCTGCAAGCACCAAATGCACGTGATTGCCCATAAGGCACCAGGCGATAACCGTCACACCCTCCTCGCGGCAGCGCTCGCGCATCAGCTCCAAAAACTCCCACCGGTCTTCATCGCCCTTAAAGATGAGCTGCTTGCCCGCACCGCGAGCACAGACATGGTAAAAGCCGGTAACCGTTCTCCAAACGCGCTGCATAGCGCTCCCTTCGCCGGGATCTGCTTGCCATCCAATACAGCACGATTGAAGCGTGCCATCAAAACATTCACGCAAAACAATGCACTCGCGCGGCCAAAGGCAGTAAACAGGCGGCGAACGGCACCGTTGCAACAGGTCAACCCCTGCAACACTTACAAGAGCCGACCAAAAGCTTGCCCAAGACGGACCCCCCTCTACGGAAGTTCGCGACCACAGAACATAGCGTTAAACCGTTTCAATTAAAACTTCCGGACTTCTCGCTACGAAAACTGAGCCGTTCGCCGAATATTCCGTGCATTTCGCGGTATTATAGGGGCTGCATGTCATGTCCCTTTCGAAGGGTCGCCCGGCAATCGCCAGCCACGACCCCCAGACGGGACGCCAACACGATAGAGAGGAGAGGCATGCAGTACTCACAGGAAGTGGAGAACATGTGCCCCGTTGCCAAGGGTGCATACCACGGCCCCGCACCCATCCCCGAGGAGGGCAAGTGGGTCCAGGCTAAGGAGATTTCCGACATCTCCGGTCTTACGCACGGTGTGGGTTGGTGCGCACCTCAGCAGGGCGCCTGCAAGCTCACGCTGAACGTCAAGGACGGCATCATCGAGGAGGCCCTCGTTGAGACCATCGGCTGCTCGGGCATGACCCACTCTGCCGCCATGGCTTCCGAGATCCTTCCCGGTAAGACCATCCTCGAGGCCCTCAACACCGACCTCGTCTGCGACGCCATCAACGTTGCTATGCGCGAGATCTTCCTGCAGATCGTTTACGGCCGCAGCCAGACCGCGTTCTCCGAGGGCGGCCTGCCCGTGGGCGCCTCCCTCGACGACCTCGGCAAGGGCCTTCGCTCTCAGGTCGGCACCATGTTCGGCACCAAGGCCAAGGGCGCTCGTTACCTCGAGCTCGCTCAGGGCTACGTCACCCGCATGGCTCTCAACGACAAGAACGAGATCATCGCATTCGAGTTCCTGAACCTCGGTAAGTTCACCGACGCCGTCAAGGCTGGCAAGACCCCCGAGGAGGCCATCGCTGGCGCCATGGGCCACTATGGTCAGTGGGAGAACGCTGCCAAGTACATCGACCCGCGCACCGACGAGGAGACTCACTCCGTCGCCAGCGTGTTCCCGGTTCACGAGTAGAAAGGGAGGGAAATAACTATGACTGTTACGTTCGAAGGTTACGAGCGCCGCGCTGACAAGATCAACAAGTGCCTCGCCGACAACGGCATCGCCTCCCTCGAGGAAGCTCTGCAGATCTGCACCGACAAGGGCTTCAACCCGCGTGAGATCGTCAACAACACCCAGTCCATCGCCTTCCAGAACGCCGAGTGGGCCTACACCCTCGGTTGCGCTCTCGCTGTCAAGCGTGGCGCCAAGTCCGCTTCTGAGGCTGCCGCCATCATCGGCGAGGGCATCCAGGCCTTCACCGTTCCCGGCTCCGTCGCCGAGGACCGCAAGGTCGGTCTGGGCCACGGCAATCTGGGCGCTATGCTGCTCTCCGACGACACCGAGTGCTTCGCCTTCCTGGCCGGTCACGAGTCCTTCGCTGCCGCCGAGGGCGCTATCGGCCTGGCTCTGAACGCCAACAAGGCTCGTAAGAAGCCGCTGCGCGTTATCCTCAACGGTCTGGGCAAGGACGCTGCTCAGATCATCGCCCGCATCAACGGCTTCACCTATGTGAAGACCCAGTTCGACTACTACACGGGCGAGCTCAAGGTCGTCGAGACCATCCCCTACTCCGATGGTCCCCGCGCTGCCGTTAACTGCTACGGCTCCGACGACGTCCGCGAGGGCGTTGCCATCATGTGGCACGAGAACGTCGACATCTCGATCACCGGTAACTCCACCAACCCCACGCGCTTCCAGCACCCCGTCGCTGGCACCTACAAGAAGGAGCGCATCGAGGCTGGCAAGAAGTACTTCTCCGTCGCTTCTGGTGGCGGCACAGGGCGTACCCTGCACCCGGACAACATGGGCGCCGGCCCTGCCTCTTACGGCATGACCGACACCATGGGCCGCATGCACTCCGACGCCCAGTTCGCCGGTTCTTCCTCCGTGCCTGCGCACGTTGACATGATGGGTCTCATCGGCATGGGCAACAACCCCATGGTCGGTGCCACCGTCGCCTGCGCTGTCGCCGTCGAGGAGGCCCTCAAGGCCTAATCGCGCCCGCGCGATGCTCATATAGTTGAGCTTACGAGCCGCTATCCACCCGGGTAGCGGCTCTTTTTGTTACCTACCCCGATATATCAGTTGCGGTGAAATACGGACTGATTAGCCCCCATACGAGCCAAAACAGTCCATATTCCACCGCAACTTATTGAGAGGATGCGGCGGAGCGTCTAAGTGTTTGCAACGCCCACCTGTCATATCGGCCCTTTACCGATTTGCCGGGTCTTTGCGGCCCCATTGCCGATCACCCGTGCGACAATGCGCCGGACGAGAAAGGAATCCGATGGAATCGACTGATGTATTGGTAATTGGAGCTGGCATTGCGGGCCTTTGTGCCGCCATCGAAGTGGCACGCACGGGTGCAACCGTCACTGTGGCAAGCGCCGGCAAGACCATGAGTGGATCGAGCTTCTTTCCCGGAACCTGGGGCCTAGGGCTTATCGGACCCGTTAACGAAGACGACGAACAAGACCTCATCGACACCATCCTGACCGTCGGCGGCGGCGTTGCCAATCCCGAACTCGTCCAAACGTTCGTCCACGGCATTCCCCATGCGATTGAATGGCTCGAGCAAGACCTGGGCGTTGAGCTTCAGCGTCCGCAAAGCGCCGAGAGTGCTCAGCAAAAGCAGTTTATCCCCTGCTTTGACCACAAAACGCGCATGTGGCGCGGCCTCACCCGCAAGCCCCTTGAGGACGCTCTGACAGCCCGGATCGAGTCGCTCGGCATTCGCTTGCTCCCCCGCCATGAGCTTATCGACCTTGTTGAGGACACGAACGGCAGAATCACCGGAACCGTGCTCTACGACCGCACAAATGAGCATCTCGTGCCTATGGCAGCCAAGGCAACTATCATCGCTGCCGGCGGCACGGGTGGGCTGTTCGAGCGAAGCCTCACTTCCGCTGACGTGCTCAGCTCCTCGCAGGCCATCGCACTGGCACACGGCGCCTCCCTTACTAATATTGAGTTCATGCAGATGATGCCCGGCTTCATTGAGCCCAAGCGCAACCTCGTCTTTAACGAGAAGACCTGGCGCTACGTGAGGTTCGACCAACCGGTCGATATTGCTGATGACAAGCTCGTTGACCTGCTTGAGCAGCGCTCCGGATATGGTCCTTTCACTTCACGTCTGGATTCTCGCGCTATAGACCTTGTCATCGACCAGGCGGGCGCCGAGGGTCTAGCGCTGCATTACGACTTCCCCAGCGAGGATGTTCCTGAATTTGTGCAGACCTTTGCCACCTGGCTGCAAGACGAACACGGCATCGCCCCGGCTGACGAGATGCGCGTGGCGATGTATGCCCACGCTGCTAACGGCGGCATCAAGATCGATAAGACCGCATACACGGGTGTTGAGGGCCTCTACGCCTGCGGCGAGGCAACAGGCGGTATGCACGGCGCCGACCGCATCGGTGGCTTGTCAAGCGCCAACGGCATCGTATTCGGACGCATCGCGGGCGCATCGGCAGCCCTTGCAGCGCAGAAAGAGCCTGAGACAGCCCTGAAGGCGGATATCGCCCTCCCCCAGTACGGCATAGCCGCAACAGATGCCGAACGCCTGACACACAGCCTTAAGCACACGATGAGCACCTATTGCATGATCAACCGCACCGAGACGGGCCTATCCGAGGCACTACACGAGCTTGAGGGCTTGAAGACAGAGGCAACGACCTTGAGCACACAGAAAGCCCAGGACAGCGAAGTCGCAGCCCTCGCCCGCCTGCAATCGCAGATTCAACTAGCACAGGAAATGGTCAAAGCCATGCGTAAGCGAACCGAAAGCCTGGGTTCGCACTTTCGAGCGGACTAAGCTGAGCACCCATCTAGAACAAAGCACAACTTCTCGATATTTATTGAGCCCCGCAACCTATATTCGGGGCTCAATCTGTTTGTATACGTATTTCCTCAGCTCCGCGCCCTTTCGGGTTCGACCCCATGCGAAGTTAACAAAAAAGCGACCAGCCTAAGCCAGTCGCTTTAACATACTTTGGTGGGCCGTCAGGGGGTCAGCCTGCTGCGCAGGCGACCGCTGCGGCGCCAAGGCGCCTTGCGCGCTGCGCTGGCAAATGCTTACGCATTTCCTCAGCTCCGCGCCCCGACGGGTTCGACCCCATGCGAGGTTAACAAAAAAGCGACCAGCCTAAGCCAGTCGCTTTAACATGCTTTGGGTGGGCCGTCAGGGGGTCGAACCCTGGACCTTGGGATTAAGAGTCCCCTGCTCTACCAACTGAGCTAACGACCCAAAGCTAAAGTCCGTTATGACGGACTTTAGAGGAGATATCGTGTGGTGGGCCGTCAGGGGGTCGAACCCTGGACCTTGGGATTAAGAGTCCCCTGCTCTACCAACTGAGCTAACGACCCGATATCAACACGAAGCAAGACTGGGGTGGGTAAAGGGACTCGAACCCTCGACCTACGGGACCACAACCCGTCGCTCTAGCCAACTGAGCTACACCCACCGTGTCCTGTGCGCTTCGCGCTCGACTATTATTGCAAGGAACGCCACGCGATGCAAGCCCCAATTTTCAAGAATTTTGAAAAGAGTTTTTCGGATCCATTTCGAGCAAATCCCACCGGTTTCATAGGAGTAAACTTGCCCCACTGCAAATGCTCGAAAGGACCGGCATGAAAGAACTCTCCAACCGCACGGCAACGTTTACCGATTCCGTCATCCGCCGTATGACGCGCATCTCCAATAAGTACGGCGCCGTCAATCTCTCGCAGGGCTTCCCCGACTTCGATCCCCCGGCGCAGCTGCTCAACAGCCTGAGTGCCATCGCCAGCGACCCCAAGCCGCTCTATCACCAGTACTCCATCACCTGGGGCTCCCAGGCCATGCGCGAGGCGCTTGCCGCCAAGCAGGAGCACTTTATGGGCATGCCGGTGAACCCCAACGAGAATATCGTGGTCACCTGCGGCTCCACCGAGGCCATGATGGCCGCCATGATGACGGTCACGAACCCTGGCGACAAGGTCGTCATCTTCTCGCCGTTCTACGAGAACTACGGCGCCGACACGATCCTTTCGGGTGCCGAGCCCATCTACGTGCCGCTCAACCCTCCCGCATTCGACTTTGACCGCGAGACGCTCGAGGCGGCCTTCCGCGACAACGATCCCAAGGCCATCGTCCTGTGCAACCCTTCCAACCCCTGCGGCAAGGTCTTTACGCGCGAGGAGCTCACCTTTATCGCCGACCTCTGCAAAAAGTACGACGCCTACTGCATCACCGACGAGGTATACGAGCACATCGTCTACGCGCCCCACGAGCACGTCTATATGGCCACGCTGCCCGGCATGTTTGAGCGCACCATCAGCTGCAGCTCGCTGTCCAAGACCTACTCCATCACCGGCTGGCGTCTGGGCTACACTATCGCCCCTGCCGAAATCACCGAGCGCATCAAAAAGGTCCACGACTTCCTCACCGTGGGCGCCGCCGCTCCCCTGCAGGAAGCCGTCGTCACCGCCCTCAACTTCGACGACAGCTATTACGATGAGGTCCTTGACCTCTACACCGCCAAACGCGACCTGTTCTGCCAAGGACTCGACAGCATCGGTCTTGAGCATAACGTGCCGCAGGGCGCCTACTACGTCATGCTGGACATTTCTGAGTTTGGCTATGACAGCGACCTCGAGTTCTGTGAAGACCTCGCGTCTAAAGTGGGTGTGGGCGCCGTGCCCGGCTCGAGCTTCTTCCGCGAGCACGTCAACCATCTGATTCGTTTCCACTTTGCCAAGCGAGACGAGACGCTTAACGCGGCGCTGGAGAACCTCAAGTCGCTACGTGATAAAATCAAGCCGCGCGGGTAAGGACGGCCCGGCAACTAAAGCAACCAAAGAAGCCTCGCACCGCCCGCCGCGTTGCGAGGCTTCTTTCTATAGCGCTTTCTTAAATGGTTTAGAGCTCTATACTTTAGTCACGGAGCAACTCGTCCCAGAGAGAGGAATACTATGGCAGAACAGCAGCTTATCGGAGCGCTCGAGGCCGGCGGCACCAAGATGGTCTGCGCCACGGGCTATGCAGACGGTACGGTCCTGGAGCGCGAGCAGATCGCGACCACGACCCCACAGGAAACCGTCGAGGCCGTCAACGCATGGTTTGCCGACAAGGGCATCGCCGCGCTGGGCATTGGCGCCTTTGGCCCTACCGCAGTCAACCCCGCCTCGCCCCAATACGGCAAGATCCTGGAGACGCCCAAAACGGCATGGCGCTACTTTGACCTGCTGGGCACTATCCAAAACGAGCTCAATATCCCCTGCGGCTACGATACCGACGTCAACGTCGCCTGCCTGGGCGAGGTCACGTTTGGTTGCGCTCAGGGCCTTACCGATGTGGTCTACCTGACCATCGGCACCGGCGTGGGCGCCGGCGTGCTCTCGGGCGGTAAGCTCGTGCACGGCATGATGCATCCCGAGGCCGGCCACATCCTGGTCACGCGCGACCCGCGCGACACCATCGGCGAGCATAGCGCCTGCCCCTTCCACGACAACTGCCTAGAGGGCCTCATCGCCGGCCCCGGCGTTAAAAAGCGCTGGGATGGCAAGAGCGCCGGAGACATGGCCGATGACCCGGAGGCCATGGACCTGCTCGCCGGCTATCTGGCACAGGCGCTCATGACCTACACGCTGTGCTACGCGCCGCAAAAGATCATCATCGGCGGCGGCGTGGCCGACCACACCCCCATCGTGCCGCTCGCGCGCAAGAAGTGCGCCGAAATGCTCAACGGCTATATCGTCACGCCCGAGGTCAACGACATCGATAACTACATCGTCAACAACAGCCTCGAGGGCAAGCAGGGCATCATGGGTTGCCTGGCCCTGGGCGCACAGGCGCTTCAGTAGCAGACGCACCCACGGGGCGTGGCGCGCCCGGCAAATCCGATCTACGGAACGACGCCACCACGCCTCAAATAAGCCCTTAAACAAAAAAGGCCGCCTAGGACCAAACAATACGTCCTAGGCGGCCTTTTTGGCGCACATCAGCGACCGTAAGAGATATCGGAGCGCAACGCCCGTTGCCGCTCCACAGCAGTCGATCATCACATCGGTGATCATGCCGGCGCGTCCCGGCACAAAGAGCTGAATCGTTTCGTCGATCGAGGGAATCAGCAGCAGGAACACCGCCGTGGGCAGCAGCACGTCAAAGGTGCGCCGGCCCTCAAAATCAAAGGCGTGCGTTGCCAGGATGCCGAGCACCATATACTCGGTAAAATGCGCGCACTTGCGAACAGCAAAGTTGGTCACCCATTCATATGGAAGTCCCACGCCGTGCAGAAAACCGCGGATAGCCTCCATGACCGTTAGGCTCAGCGAGCCCGACCCCGAGCCGGGAACCAGCGAATTGCCCCAGATCAAGAGCGCCATCAGGCAGGTCACGACCGCCCATTTTCGATTGATCTTAACCATGCAGAAGTTATGCCTCCGCGCGGAGCGGCGCGAAGCTGGCGGTACCGCCCTCGATAACGCTCAAATAGGCACGGCCCGTACGCTTGGCGGTAGAGGACTGCAGGCGCTCGATCTCTTCCTCGAGGATCTGATTGACGCGCTCGTGACGACGATTTCCCATAATGCCGGCGGCAATAGCCTCGGCCCGCTCGATGCTCTCGCGCGAGATGCGGGCGGTATCCTCGGGGAACACAGCGCTGTGACGGCCGACATAGGCGGGGGCAGCAGGCTGAGGGGCAGCGACGGGAGCGGGGGCTGCAACAGGAGCGGGCTCGTCAATCTCATCCAGAATCGCGGTGGCGGCGGCCCACATGTCCTCGTGGCCCGAGTAATCGGCCATGGGGACATCAACCTCGAGCGAGGCGTCCGGAAGGTCGCCGGTGTCGGTGCGATCTTGGGCATCAATCGATGCGGTGATGGCTGCAGGCTCATCGAGGTCATCGAGATCGATGTCCGCGGCACCGGAGATGATAGGCATGCTGGCGAGGTTTGCGTTGTACGGCGCAGCCTCAGCCGCCTGCTGCTGGGCAGGAGCGCCCCAAAGCGAGCTTTCGGCGGCACGGCGGGCGGCAACGGCCTCCTCGTCCGCGGTCATGGCTTCATCAACGTACGAATTGTCGGCAGAAGCGCTCGCATCCGCCGAGGTAGCGCTGTAGGCGTTATTGGATGCCGCGTTGGCAACGAGTGCCACGAAAGCCGCCGTGCTGCCCGCAGGGGCGGCCTGGGAGCCAGACACGGCGCGTGCCGCGGCGGCGATGTCGTCGCGATTGAAGGAGCCGGTCTGCCCGCCGTTGGTGAGCTCGTCGATGGCGACTTGATAGACGTCGCGCGAGTGTGCGGGGTCGCAGCTCACCGGCGAATCGTCGTCGAGCATACTGTCGATCATGGACCAAGCCTCGTCCTCGTCCATAGCATCTGCGGCTCGAGCGATGGTAGGGACACCATCATCGGCATGACGGCGCTGGAACGCACCAGTCAGGCCGGAAAGGAATGCCGAGGTAGACTGCTCCGCCTGAGCCTGAGAAGCAGAAGCCGCAGCGTAAGGAGTCGCATCCTGCTGCTGAGCTGGAATCGAGGCGGTCTTGAACTCGCTTTGATGCTGATTGAGATTGGCGGCACCGCCCATGGCATCGGGCTGGAACAGACGCTCTTCACGCTGCGCACGATACTCGGAGATACCCAGCGAGGCGGCATAGATACCCACGCCTGCCACCGCGCCCACGGCGAAGGGAACCGCACCCGCCACGACCGTCTCGTTCACAGACGAAAACGGTAGCGTCGCGGCATACATAACCACGGGAGCGGCAAGGCCGATCCCGCACGAAAGTCCAGCAAGGACTGCTCGTTGTGTTGCATCAGAAGAAGCCATGAGCTCTCCCCATCTTCCAGCACCCAAATAGCATCATTCAGTTGGCTGCGCGAGAGAAGATGAAGCGGGGCTATGCCCCAAAGCAACGGTATATGGTTCGTTTCATCTGCGTTTTCCGTCGCGAAGCTTAAAAGCTATTATGCGAAACCGCCCCGTCGATTGCAAGCGACGATGTCGGATTGAAACGGGAAACCTGCTGCTTGCCAGTCTTATGGTCAAAAAAGCGCGGAGCGGCGATATAGAAAAGGGCCGAGGCTCAAAGCCCCGACCCTTTATCGCATTGATGACTATCGCTGCGTGTGGATGACAACCTAGAACGTCTGCTCGTAGTCGCTGTGCTTTTTGGCCGAACGCACCAGGAACTCCTGGTTGGTGTTGGTGCCCTTAAGACCCTTGATAAACGATGCGGCTGCGCGCTCGGTGTTGTTCATGCCAGCAAGAATGCGACGCAGGCCAAAGACAAACGGACGCATCTGCTCGTCAACCAACAGGTCCTCGTTACGCGTACCGGAGGCAACGGGGTCGATAGCCGGGAAGATGCGGCGGTCGGCCAGGTCGCGGTCGAGCTTGAGCTCCATGTTGCCGGTGCCCTTGAACTCCTCAAAGATGACCTCGTCCATCTTGGAACCGGTGTCGATGAGGGCAGAGGCCAGGATGGTGAGCGAGCCACCGTTCTCGATATTGCGGGCTGCGCCCAGGAAACGCTTGGGCGGATACAGTGCCGCCGAATCAACGCCGCCCGAAAGGATGCGGCCTGAGGCGGGCGCCGCCAAGTTGTAGGCGCGGGCAAGACGCGTGATGGAGTCGAGCACCACCACAACATCGCCGCCCAGCTCCACGATGCGCTTGGCGCGCTCGATGACGAGCTCTGCCACGCGAGTGTGGTTGTCGGCGGGCATATCGAAGGTCGACGCCACGACCTCGCCCTTGATGGAACGCTGCATATCGGTGACCTCTTCGGGGCGCTCGTCGACGAGCAGACAGATGAGGTGCACCTCGGGATTGTTAATCGAGATAGATTGGCAAATCTTCTTGAGGATCGTGGTCTTGCCGGCCTTGGGCGGGGACACGATCAGGCCACGCTGACCCTTGCCGATCGGCGACACGATGTCGATGGCGCGACCGGTAATGGAGTCCTTGCCGTGCTCCATGCGCAGCGGCTCATTGGGATAGACCGGGGTGAGGTCGCCGAACTTGGGACGGTTGCGAATCTGCTCGGGGTCCAGACCGTTGACGGTCGTGATTTTGGCGAGGCCGGCGCGCTTGTCGCCGCCGCGCGAAGGACGCAGCGAGCCCTCGATGACGTCGCCCGTGCGCAGGCGCGCGGAGCGGATGAGGTAGGCGGGCACGAAGGCGTCGTCGTTGGACTTCATGTAGCCATGGGCGTGGATGATGCCGGAGCTGTCCGGGCGAATCTGCAGAATGCCCTTGATGTCGCGGAAGCCCTCGGCCTTCGCGGCGGTGACGTAGATCTCCTCGACGAGCTCGGCTTTCTTCTTGCCGGTCGTCTCAATCTCGAACTCCTTGGCCTTCTCGCGCAGCTCGGCGACCTTCATGGCCGCGAGCTCCTCGCGCGAAAGCGTGGGCTCAGTCGGAGCGGCATTGCGCTCCTTATTGCGCTGCTTGCGGTCGCGCTGACGGTTGCGGCGATCGTTGTTGCGCTCGTCCTTGCGCTCGTTGCGGTCCTCGTTGCGCTTGTGCTGGCGACGGTTGGGGCGAGCGTTGTCATCGGCCTCAGCGGGCGCGGCGCCATCGGCTGCGGCGGCGTCGGCATTGGCCGCAGCGGCGTCATTGGCCTCGGCGCCGGAATCAATCTGCGCTTCGGCATCAGCCTGCTGCTCGGACGCCTTGGCCTTAGCGGACTTCTTACGACCGCGCTTGGGCTTCTCGGACGCAGACTGTACGACGTCTTGGGGCTCGGCGGCATCAGTCGATGCATCGGCGGTCGTCTCGGCGGAATCCTCGGACGCACCCTTCTTGGCAGTCTTGGCCTTGGACGTGCGCTTAGCAGCAGTACGATGGCTGCGACCAGGACGGACGTCGGCGGGCTCGGCATCGGCGGGAGCGGGCTCGGAAGTCGTAGCATCCTGAACGGGTGCATCGGCAGCAGTTGCAGACTCGGCGGTCGCCGCAGCATCCCGAGCAGCTGCGGCTGCGGCTGCGGCCTTCTCTGCCTCGACGAAGGCCTTGGGCTTGCGACCGCGACGGTGCGGGCGCAAAGCCGGATCGACAACGGGAACTTCGCTGGCCTCGACAGACGCAGCGGGCTCAGCAGGCGATGCGCCCTCCCCTGCCGTGGAACGGACCGAAGCCTCAGTGAGCTCGGGGGTTACCTGTTCAGCAATCTGCTCGGCCTTAAC
Organism: uncultured Collinsella sp.; assembly: GCA_902493895.1. GTDB lineage: Bacteria > Actinomycetota > Coriobacteriia > Coriobacteriales > Coriobacteriaceae > Collinsella. The sequence goes on from CABUQW010000028.1 coordinate 14,761, forward strand.
AGCCGTGCGACGGCGTGTGCGCGTTGCCGGCCTCTCGGTCGGCAGGTCGGCGGCAGGGGTCTCGGTGGCGGCAGGGGTCTCGGGCACAGACGGAGCTGCAAGCTCGGTCAGAGCCGCGGCCTCGCGCTCGGCAGCACGACGCCGGGCGCGCACCACCTGAGCCTCGCTAATCTGCGCCAACGCACGTGCCTGCGCGACCTCATCGGAAATCGGCGCCGAGGAGTCAGCTGCAACGGTGCGCTTGGCGCGCGTCGTGCGCGTGGTACGGCGCTTGGGCTTGGTGACCTCCTCGCCGTCAGCGTCAGGCTTGGCCGTGCGGCGTGTGCGCTTGGGCTTTGCCGGAGCAGCCTCCTCACCAGTTGCAGGCACGGCCTTCTCAGCCGCTACAGGCGTAGGCGTCGAAGCAGCCTTAGGCGTCTCAGGAGCCGAGGCTTGCGCGGGCGCCGCGACCTGGTCCGAAGCAACCGGTGCAGCGGGAGCGGCCTGCGTCGTCGTTATTTCGTTTTCTTGCTGTTGATCAGACACAGTGTTTGCTCAACTTTCTTTTCAAGCCCTGTGATCACATGCTCCCTGCATAAACCTTCAGGGCGGCTAAACAGTCTAGTTCCGTTCAAGACGACGGACATCATTGATCTGTATCGAGATGATTGCGTCAATTACGCAGCGTAAGTGTAACACAACCGCCGCCACCTGCAACTTAGTCATTGGAGACGTTCTTAAACGACTAGTCAAAAGGGACACTCCTCCTCAAAAGCGCCTTGAGATGTCGCGCCAGAGGAGTGAAGCCGTGGCACCCGGAATAGCCGCGCCACGAATCGCGCCCATCTACTACGTTTGCCCCCGAGCCCCTGACCATACCCTTGTTTTTTCAAAAACAACGAGTCTGCTACCTGCACTGATAATTGTTCTCGGGGGAAGCGGGCACTGCGGGGCGCGGCAACGGCGCGCGATTTCCGCGTCGCAGCGCTACCCTGATGCTGAATGCCGGGACGATGACCCACTGACCTGCTGACGCCTCTTCGGCCGTCCTCAAATCCGACCTGTCTCGCCCCGGCATCCGCGTCCCGGAGTCCTGCCATGACCTAATAGGAGCATGAGCGCGGACAATCGGACAAGCCAATTGGATTGTAGCGCTCCCGTCAGTGCAATGTCTGGGAGACCCGGGCGCGGAGCAGGCGGCAGACCGAGGGGAGCGAAAATGGAAGGCGAAACGGTCATCGCGGGCGTCGACACGCACAAGGACGTGCATGTCCTGTGCCTGCTCGACGGCCTCGGGAGGAAGATCTGGAGCGGGAGCTTCGGGGCCGACCCCGAGGGCTACGACAGGCTGGCGGAGGCGATAGGCGACCCGGGGAGCTGCATGGTCGTCGGCGTCGAGGGCACGGCATCGTACGGGGCCGGGCTGACGAGGAGGCTCGTGGAGCTCGGGTACAACGTCGTCGAGGTGCTCAGGCCCAAGAGGGACAAGGTGAGGCCCGGCGAGGGGAAGAGCGACCCGCTGGACGCCGAGCGCGCGGCGCGCAAGGCGGCGTCCGGGAGGGGCTGCTCCGTGCCGAAGTCGCAGGACGGCTGGGTCGAGGCGGTGCGCCAGCTCTACGTCGCGCGCAGGCTGGCCGTCGCGACGTCCACGTCCTGCGTGGCCTGCGCGAAGTCGATGCTCACGACGGCCCCGAGCGCCCTGAGGGAGCGGTTCAGGGGCCGCGAGCGGCCGAAGGACCTCATGCCGCTGCTCGCGCGCGGGAGGAAGGCGGGCGACGCGCTCGAGGAGAGCGTGCTGGCCTCGCTGCGGTCCGTCGCGGCGGTCTGGAAGGAGGCCCGCAGCCAGGTCGAGTCCCTCGACGAGCGCATCCGCGCGCTGCTGGAGGCGAACGCGCCCGCGCTGCTCGGCGTCGAGGGCTGCGGCACCACGACCGCCGCCGCCCTGGTCGTGGCCGCCGGCGACAACCCCGGCAGGCTGAAGGGCGAGGCGGCGTTCTCGATGATGTGCGGCGCCTCCCCGATCCCCGCGTCGAGCGGGAAGACAGACCGGCACAGGCTCAACCGCGGCGGCAACCGGCAGGCGAACTGGGCGCTCTACGAGATCGCGATCAAGCGCATGGCGTACGACGAGAGGACGAGGAGGTACGTGGCGAGGCGGACCTCCGAGGGGAAGTCCCGGCGGGAGGCGGTCCGCTGCCTGAAGCGCTACATAGCGCGGGAGGTGTACCACGTGCTCATGGACCCGAACCCCGACGGCGCCGCGCCGGAAGGCCCCGAGCTCGCGAAGATGCGCAAGGCGATGCGGGTGACTCAGAAGAAAGCCGCCGCGGAGCTCGGCCTGTCCGCAGCCACACTCGGGCACTTGGAACGGGGGAAACGGCGGTCGACGAAACTGGAGAGGAGGTATTACGAGCTCCTGTGCGAATTGGAGAGAACGCTCCCGCAAACTGCCTCTTGACAACTTATAGGAGCGTCGGTTTTAATATCGTACTTTTCGGCATGGTTCGGGATATGCGTCCAAACGTAGGAGATGAGCCCAATTCGTGGCGGACGGTATCCCGCCACCCCTCCGCGAGACAAAAATGATCCATTTTCCTCCGTCCCCAAGGGACAATTTTCAAAACTACGCCGGATTACGCGGCCAGAATGCTGCAAGCCAACCATACCCTGCATTTTCAAGAAACAATAAGCCATCTACCTGCTGGTTTACTTTTGCTATTGGCACCATGGTCGCCAGTTAGCGATTCAGTCCCGTAAACCGGTATAGTTGCGATTTGGTAGCATTTCCCAGCAAACCAAATAGTCTCACCAAACGCAAAAAGCCCGACCTCCGCATGGAGATCGGGCTTATAGGGCTCAGCAAAGCCGAACCTACACGGTCAAATGATCCGTAGCTTACATCTGCTCGGGAGCGGAAACGCCAACGAGGGTGAGCACCAGGGCGAGCGTCACGCGGACGGCATCGCAAGCGGCCAGACGGGCGCGCGAAAGCTCGGGGTCGACGGGACGGCCCTCGCTCGGCAGCACCTGACAGGCAGCGTAGAAGCTGTGGAAGTCGCCGGCGAGTTCCTCGGCAAAGTGCGTCAGACGGAACGGGGCGCGGTCGCGAGCGCAGCTGGCGATGAGGTCGGTGAGCTCGTTGAGCTTACGCGAAAGGGCGAGCTCGGTCGGGTCGGTCAGCAGCGAGTAATCGACGTTCTCACCGATGGCCTTGGCGGCAACGGCCTTCATGCCCATCTCGTCAGCCTGCTCGGGCGTAACGTCAGCGGCACGGCGCAGGATGGAGCATACGCGGGCGTGAGCATACTGCACGTAATAGACCGGGTTGGAGTTGTCGCGCTTCTTAACGGCCTCAATATCGAAGTCGACCATCTGGTTGGAGCTCTTGGAGATGAGCGTGTAGCGAGCGGCATCGGAGCCGACCTCGTCGACGAGCTCCTGCAGGGTCACCATGGTGCCCTTACGCTTGGACATACGGACGGGCTTGCCGTTGCGCAGCAGGTTGACGAGCTGGCCCAGCAGAACCTCAAACTTGCCGGGGTAACCCAGAGCGTCGCAGACGCAGCGGACGCGCTCGATGTAGCCGTGGTGGTCGGCACCCCAGATGTCGATGACGTGGTCGACGCGCTGGAACTTATCCCAGTGATAGGCAACGTCGGAGGCGAAGTAGGTGTACTCGCCGTCGGACTTGATCAGGACGCGGTCCTTGTCATCGCCCAGGTCGGTGGAGCGGAACCACAGGGCGCCGTCCTTGGTGTAGAGGTAGCCCATCTTGTCGAGCTTCTCAAAAGCGCGGTCGACGGCGGAGGTGCCGGCGGTCTCGCCCTCGGTGTCCTTCACGTACAGCGAACGCTCGGAGTACCAACGATCGAAGTCGCAGTTGACGGCATGGCAGAGGTCGCGCATGTTGTCGACCATCTTTACGTAGCCGCGCTCGCGGAAGCTCTTCATGCGCTCCTGAGGATCGGCGTCGACCCACTTATCGCCGTCGGTGCGCCAGAACTCAGCAGCCTCGTCGATGATGTAGTCGCCGCCGTAGGAGTCCTTGCCCAGGGTCTCGGCAAAGTTGTCCTGATACGGATGGGTCTCGGGATGCTCGTCGTTCTCGTCGGCGACAAAGGCGTCGCGGTCGGCGATCAAGATCTTGTGAGCCTCGTCGATATCCACGCCCTGCTTGGCGATGATGTCGGCAAGCTGCATATAGCGCGTGCTGATGGAGTTGCCGAAGGTGTTCATCTGAGAGCCGTGGTCGTTGATGTAGAACTCACGCTGGATGTCGTAACCGGCGTGGTCCATGACGCGGCAGAGCGAGTCGCCCAGAGCGGCCCAGCGGCCGTGGCCGATGTGCATGGGGCCGACGGGGTTGGCAGAGACGAACTCGACCTGGGTCTTCAAGCCGCCACCGACGTTGGACTTAGCGAAGTCCATGCCCTTCTCGCGGGCCTCGCCAAAGATGGCATTCTTGACGGCGACGGAGAGGTAGAAGTTGATGAAGCCAGGGCCTGCGATCTCGACCTTCTCGATCGCGGGGTCCTCGGGCATATGGGCAACGACGGCCTCGGCGATCTTGCGCGGGGCACAGTGAGCCAGCTTGGCGGACTTCAGGGCCATGGTGGAGGTCCACTCGCCATGAGAAGTGTCAGCCGGTCGCTCGATGGCGCAATCGTCAAGTTCAAATGCGGAAAGGTCGCCGGCCTCCTGGGCCGCAGCAAGCGCAGCGCGTACCAGCTCTTCAATCTTCTCGGGCATAGGTCCTCCTTGTGTTAAAGCCCCCGAGCTCTTGGTCACTCGTAGGGCAAAAGCCAGAGTTTGTAGCACTCTATCACAAGCGGTAGCTACTGTCGCAGGGTAAAGCTAATAGATATTGCATATGCACAAAATTGACTACAGCTTGTATGGAGTCACTCAAAGATGCCAGTCTGCCTGCAAATTATGCACGCGTTGAAAATGCATAAAGGTGTGAATGAGCTGCGTCTTTTATCGAATACTCTTACCTATCGGAGTTGTGTGCTTTTCCTGCATAAAGTGATGGTTTGCGCACGTCAGCGTGGTATTCTAGACATACGTAAATTCGTATAAGTTGGAGGTAGCATGTTCTCAATCGGTCAACACGTCATTCATCCGGGCCAGGGAGTCTGCACCGTCGTCGGTTTTAGGGACGATACGCCGCAGCCCATGCTGCTGCTCGAGACCAAGCAGGGACATGCGCAGACGATCCTCATGTACCCCGTGGCGCAGGCCGACCGTTTGCACGCCGCCATCTCGCAGCAAGATGCCGAGCACCTGCTGAGCCACTATGACGAGCTGGAGTGCGACACCTTTACCGAGCGCAACAGCTCGCTTGAGGAGACGCACTTTAAGCAGCAGCTCAAGCTGGGCGCGCCCGAGACGGTCCGCGTGGCAAAGACCATGATGTACCGCATTCGCCAGGCCGAGGAAGCTGATAAAAAGCCCAGCTCCTACTACATGCGCGTACTCAAGGAAGCCAAGCGCCGCTCCATCGAGGAGTTCGCTGTGGCCTTGGGCGTCACCGAGGAGGCCGCCGAAGCCCGCCTAGCCCAAGCCGCCCTCAACTAACCCAACCGCGCCAAAACCACCACAAAGGGGACAGGCACCTTTGTGGTGGTTTTCTTGTTCTAGTAGTATTCATTCTTATCGATACCCACGAGCACAAGGAGTCTCCTATGGCAGAGCCGCTTACCGCCGGAATCACCCGCGACCGCGCGTTCGAACTGCTCAACGAGCACAACAAGGACCCGTTCCATATCACCCATGGCGAGACGGTCGAGGGCACTATGCGCTACTTTGCGCGCGAGTTCGACCCCGAGAACGAGGAGTTTTGGAGCATCGTCGGTCTGCTGCACGACCTGGATTGGGAGGAGCATGAGGACGACCCCATGAACCACACCATCTATGCTGCCGAGATTCTTAAGGGCGAAGGTGCGTCTCCAGAGCTCATTCGCGCCATCCAGACGCACACGTCCGACTTCAACACCTCGCTGCCCAAGCCCGAGCTGCAGATGGAAAAGATCCTGTTTGCCTGCGATGAGCTCACCGGCCTGATCGGCGCTGCAGTCATCATGCGCCCGAGCAAGAGCGTTATGGACTTTACGACCAAGTCGCTCAAGAAGAAGTTCAAGGACAAGCGCTTTGCCGCCGGCTGCTCGCGCGACGTGATTTCGCAGGGCGCCGAGATGTTGGGCTGGGAGCTCCCCGAGCTCTTTGACCGCACCATCGCGGCCATGCAGTCCTTCGCCCCCGACCGCGATACCTTCCAGGCCTAACCGCCCACGCCACCTTAAACCGCCACAAAGGGGACAGGCACCTTTGTGGCGGTTTTTCTTGCGCGGTCGTTAGGGGCGGACCTGACCGGTGCCTCGGAGCTTGTATTTGTAAGTGGTGAGGGCCTCGGCGGCGAAGGGGCCGCGGGCATGGAGCTTTTGGGTCGAGATACCGATCTCGGCGCCCAGGCCAAACTCGCCGCCGTCGGTGAAACGCGTGCTGGCGTTGGCGTACACGGCCGAGGCATCGACCGCATCCAGGAAGCGCTCGCAAGCATCCGTGTCCTCGGCAACGATGGCCTCGGAGTGCATCGTGCCGTAGCGGTTGATGTGTGCGATGGCCTCGTCCTCGTTTGCCACGACCTTCACGCTCATCTCGAGCGCTAGGTACTCGCGACCCCAGTCCTCCTCAGTCGCGGCGACGTAGTCATCGCCTTCCACAAAGCTGGCGTCGGCGCACGCGGCGCACGTGGCTTCGTCGCCGTGAATGAGCACGCCGTGGTCGTGCAGCACGGCAACGACCGCAGGCAAAAACGCATCAGCCACAGCACGGTCGACCAGCAGCGACTCGGCGGCATTGCACACGCCTACACGCTGGGTCTTGGCATTAACGATAATGTTGAGCGCCTTATCAAAGTCGGCGGATTCATGCACGTAGATGTGGCAGTTGCCCGTGCCCGTCTCGATCACCGGCACAAGCGACTCGCGCACGCAGCGCTGGATCAGGCCTGCACCGCCGCGCGGAATGAGTACGTCGACAACGCCGCGGAGCTTCATGAGCTCGCCAGTGGCCTCGCGGTCGGTGGACTCGATCATCGACACGGCCTCGCGCGGGAAACCCTTGGTCTCGAGCGCATCGGCCAGCAGCTCGGCGATCATGGCACACGAGTGATAAGCCAGCGAGCCGCCGCGCAGAATGCAGGCGTTGCCGGTGCGGATGCAGATGCCCGCGGCGTCGGCCGTCACGTTGGGGCGCGCCTCGTAGACCATAGCGACCAGGCCCAGCGGCACGCTCACACGGGTCAGGTCCACGCCGCTTGCAAGCACGCGGTGGTCGAGCACGCGGCCGACGGGATCGGGCAGCTCGGCGAGCTTTTCCAGGCCGGCGGCCATGCCCTCGACGCGCTCGGGCGTCAGCAGCAGGCGATCGAGGAGCCCCGCTGAGGTGCCCGCATCGCGCGCAGCGGACATATCGAGCTCGTTGGCGGCGACGATGGAGTCGACACCGTTGCGCAGTGCTGCGGCCATGGCGCGCACGGCCTCCTGGCGCCGCTCATCGCTCGCCGTGGCAAGCGAGGCCGACGCTGCCTTGGCGGCAATGGCAAGATCGTGGACATACGTGGCTATATCGACCGACATGGGCGGCCCTTTCTCCTAGAAGTTTGCAACCATGGTAGCCGATTTGCGCATGGCCTCGCCCGCGGCGGTAGAATTGGTCAACCCGAAACACCGCAACGAACGGAAGACTCACATGGCCCTCATCACTTCGTACCACGTCCCCGGCCTTTACGTCGAGGACCACAGCATCGACGTCCCCCTTGACTGGCGCGGCCTGGAGCCGATGCTCCTGGCCGTCGGCAGCACCATACGCCGCGGCGCTATTCCGGCACCCATCGCCGGCGCGCCCGAGAGCATCAAGCTCTTCTACCGCGTGGTTTGCGCGCCCGACCGCATCAACGACGATCTGCCGCTGCTCCTGTTTTTGCAGGGCGGCCCCGGCGGCGAGAGCCCGCGTCCGCTGTCGCCCACAAGCGACGGCTGGATCGAGGAGGCCGTCAAGCACTTCCGCGTGGTCCTTCCCGACCAGCGCGGCACCGGACGCAGTAGCTGCGTGGACGGGCGCACGATTGCCGCCTTGGGCGATCGCGCCGAGGCAGCAGGCGCCAATGCGGCCCGCTCGCAGGCGGACTTCCTCAAGCGCCACCTCGCCAGCTCCATCGTGCGCGATTTTGAGTACTTGCGCCTGGTGGGCTTTGGCGGCAAGCCGTGGGTCACGCTCGGCCAGAGCTACGGCGGCTTTTTGACGCTGAGCTATCTGTCGCTCTTCCCCGAGGGCGTGGCGGCGAGCTTTACCTGCGGCGGCATCCCCCACGTGCCGGCGAGCGCCAGCGAGGTCTACGCGCACACCTTCCCGCGCATGGCCGCCAAGACGCAGCAGTATTACGACCGCTACCCCGCCGACGTCGAGCGCGTGGCAGCCCTGGCCGATGCGCTCGAGGCACAGAAGCCCGTGCTGCCCGACGGCTCGCCGATGACGGTCGAGCGCCTACAGCTCATGGGCAGCGACTTTGGCATGAAGCCGAGCTTTGAACGCATGCATTGGATTATCGATCACGCTTTTGTTGATGGCGACGGCACGCTGACCTGCAACGCCTCGGTATCTGACAGCTTTTTGATGCGCGCCTTCGAGCGCACCAACACGCGCACGAATCCGCTGTACTGGACGCTGCAGGAGTTCATATACGCCGACGGTGACACTATGCCCATTGGCTGGGCCGCGGCTGAAGAGAAGGCTCACCGCACCGAGTTCGACACCCTCGCGCGCCCGCTCATGTTTACCGGCGAGGCCATGTTCCCGTGGATGTTAGAGCAGATGCCCGAGCTCAAGCCCTTCAAGCCCGCCATGGACCTGCTGATGGAAGACACAAGCTGGGACAAGATCTACGACCCGCAGCGCCTGGCCTGCAACGAAGTGCCGCTCCAGGCCGCGGTGTATTTCGACGACATGTACGTGGATTCGGACCTGCAGCTCGACACGCTCAGCCGCGTGGGCAACTCGCATGCCTGGGTAACCAACGAGTTCGAGCACGACGGCCTGCACGGCAGCGTGGTGTTCAAGCGCCTCTTCGACGAAGCACTCAACCGCGGAGACCTGCGCCGGATCTTCTAACTAAAGAGAGTCCCCACCTGCCGGCACAAAAGGAACGTCCCCAAGTGCCGAACAAGTGCCGGCAACGACAATGCCGCAGGTAGAGGACGGAAAGCGAAAACGCCCCTAAGCGAGCAAGGTGACGTGAAAGAGGAGGGCATTGACCTTTTGGTCATGCCCGACGATTGAACGTCAGATTGCCGCTTAGGGGCGTTTGCAGCGTCAATTGGTTATGCAAATACGATCAAGTTATCCCTGTGTATCGCCGGCTTCTCGGCCAGGTCTGCCAGCAGGCGGTTGCTGGCAATCTGGTCTTGGCGGCGACCGGCAGCAAGTTCCAGCACGTCCGAATCGGCCTCGGCGATACCGCGGGCGACGACCATACCGCTCGGATCGCACACATCGAGCACATCGCCCTCGGCAAACTGGCCATCGACCTCGCGAATACCCACCGCAAGCAAGGAAGAGCCACGGCTGACCAGCGCCTTCGCAGCACCATCATCAACCGTCACCGAGCCATGCGCCTTGTCGCCCAGTGCGATCCACAGCTTGCGGGGTGCGATGTCCAGACGCTCCGCCGGCGGATCGAACAGCGTGCCCACGCCCTCGCCGCGGGCGAGGCGCACGAGCGCATCGGGCTCCTCACCCGAGCAAATCACGCTCTGAATACCCGCCGTCATCAGGATGCGGCTCGCGCGAATCTTGGTGATCATGCCGCCCGTGCCCACCGAAGTCGAAGAATCGCCTGCCGAGGCGATAATCTTGGCATCGATCTTATGCACGACAGGAACAAACTCGGCCGTGGGGTCCTCATGCGGATTGGCAGTATAGAGACCATCGATGTCCGAGAGCGTCACGCACAGATCGGCAGAAACCAGGCAGCTCACAAGCGCCGCCAGCGTGTCGTTGTCGCCAAACTTGATCTCGTCGACGGTGACGGTATCGTTCTCGTTGACGACCGGCACCACGCCCAGCTCAACCAGGCGCAGCAGGGCGTCGCGCGCGTGCAGGTAGGACGTGCGGCGGGCCGTATCGTGGCGCGTGAGCAGCACGAGCGAGGTGAGCAGGTCGCGCGCATGGAACTCCTCGTCGTAGGCCGACGAGATGATGCACTGGCCGGCCGAGGCGCAGGCCTGCAGGCTCGGCAGGTCGCCGACCGGCTTGCGGTCGAAACCCAACACGGGATAGCCACAGGCGATAGCGCCCGAGCTCACCACGACCAGACGCCAGCCGAGCTTGCGCAGCGCTGCGGCCTGATCGGCAAGTCCGCCGATAAAGGCGCGGTTGACCTTGCCATCGGCACCCACCACCGTGGACGAACCGATCTTTACCACCATCGTTTTATAAGAAGTCGTCATACGTCAAACCAATCAACTGTTCAGCGAACGGCCGAGCTGGCGGCCAAGGGAGCGTGACTCGCCCCTACCGCCCAAGGAATTAGTGAGCCCAGGGAAAGGCAGAGGCCGCGGCCATGTTCTTGCGCACGAGCTCGTCGCGCACCTGAGCCAGGCCCTGCTCCATGCCCACCACATAGGTCTGCGGGTACAGGAAGCGCTTGAAAGCTGCGTCCAGATGATCGAGTGCCCAAGCACAGCGCTCGCGCGCGTCCTGGATGCTCTCACGCGGAGCCACCGCACTGCCATCGCGCACGATCGGCACCAGCAGCTCGCGATACTCAAGTTCGGACACGTCAGTCACCAGGGCGGCATCATTCACGGCCACGAGGGTATTGCCGCGCGCGGCGCCCTCCCCCGCCAGATGGTCCTCGTCGTAGATCATGTCGCAGACCGGGCCGCCAAAGCCGTCGTAATAACGGCGCACGTGTTGCACACCCGGGATCGTGCGCTTGTAGGGCTGCTCGGAGAGCTTGACCACCGGCGTCCATGGATCTGCCTCGCTCGCACGGCGGGCGGAAAGCTTGTACACGCCGCCCAGCGCCGGCTGGTCATAGCAGGTCGCGAGCTTGGTACCCACGCCAAAGCTGTCGATGGGCGCGCCCTGGTCGAGCAGCGACTGAATCGTGTACTCATCAAGATCGTTGGAAACCGAGATCCCCACATAGGGCAGGCCCTCAGCATCAAAACGGCCGCGGACATACTTGGACAGCTTGGCGAGGTCGCCCGAGTCGATGCGAATAGCCGACAGGCGCTCGCCCACCGCCTCCATCTCCTTGGCAACCGTAATGGCATGCTCGCAGCCCTCGCGTACATCGTAGGTGTCGATGAGCAGCGTACAGTTCTTGGGGCTCGACTTGGCAAATGCGCGGAAGGCCTCGAGCTCGGAATCGAAGCTCATCACCCAGCTGTGCGCATGCGTGCCAAAGACGGGAATACCGTAGCGGCGGCCGGCGAGCACATTGGACGTAGAGGAGCAGCCGGCAACGTAGCTCGCGCGCGCAACGGCCAGGCCGCCATCGGGACCCTGGGCTCGGCGCAGGCCAAACTCCGCCACGGGGCGACCGTCGGCGGCGAGCACCACGCGCGCCGTCTTGGTGGCGACAAGCGTCTGGAACCCGACGATGTTGAGCAGCGCCGTCTCGAGCAGCTGGCACTCCAGCGCGGGGCCGGTGACGCGCACCATGGGCTCGCGCGGAAAGACGAGCTCGCCCTCGGGCACGGCGTCGATGTTTACATGCGCACGAAAATCGCGCAGGTAGTCGAGGAATCCAGGTTTGAACATCGCGCCGCCGGCAGGGGCCTGGAGCGAGGCGAGGTAGTCGATGTCCTCGGGCGTAAAGCGCAGATTCTCGACCAGCTCGGGCAGTTCGGCGGTGCCGCACATGACGGCATAGGCGCTGCCAAAGGGATGGTCGCGGTAAAACGCGGTAAAACAACCCTGCTCATTGGCCTTGCCGCTCTCCCACAGGCCCTGGGCCATAGTGAGCTCGTACAGATCGGTGAGCATTGCAATGTCGGTGGGATGCGAGATGTCGGTCAAAGCCATGGGGCGACCTTTCGGATGTGTGGTACAGAATTTGAGGGTTAGACGAGAGCAGAGGATGCGGACATGACGCCCGATGCAAATCGGTTAGAGCAGGCCCATGCTGGTCAGGATCGTGTAGCCCATAAAGATGACAAACGCGATGAGGGCAAGGACAATGATGATTTTTTGAGCCGGCGCCATGCCAGGGATCTCGTTCTCGCCCGTAGGCTCCTTGGAGGTAACCATGCGCTGGGCAAAGGTCATCTCGTCACGGCTCGACTTGGGCTCGTCGGACTTGGGACGAGCGGCCTTTTTAGGCTGAGGTTTGGGCGCGGCAGGTGCAGGCTTCGCAGCAGCGGGCTTGGGTGCAGGCGCGGGCGCCGATGCGGATGCGGCGTTCGCGGCGACCTCCTCGGCCTTCGCACGCTCGGCACGCAGGGCAGCCAGCTCCTCACGCTCGCGACGGGCCTCTTCCCGAGCCTCGCGGCGGGCCTTCTCGGCGCGGAGCTCTTCCAACTCAGCGCGCTCCTCGTCGGACAATGGTTGGGACTCAAGCTCGGCCATGGTACAGCCCTTTCTTTTAAAAAAAGCCGCCGACACAATGTCAGCGGCTTATCAAATCCAAGGGTGGAGACGAAGGGAGTCGAACCCTCGGCCTCTGCCATGCGACGGCAGCGCTCTCCCAACTGAGCTACGTCCCCAGGACAAGTCGATATTTTACCTACGGCTCGCCAACTGTCAACGCCCAATAACCAGTCTTTTTGGGGCGCGGCTTTTTTGCCTTGATTATCGACTTTATCCGAACACTTCCCACATTCATCCGCACATGTGCGGATGAATGTGGGAACCCGATACCCTGAGGGCCGGATCGGCCGGCCCCGGGAGATCGGAGGACGGC
>CABUQW010000029.1 GCA_902493895.1 uncultured Collinsella sp.
ATCAACGATGCCGTGGTCCACGGTATTCCCAACCCCGACATGATCCTGCGCGATGGCGATATCATCTCCATCGATACGGGAGCCGTTGTCGACGGTTGGGTCGGCGATAACGCATGGACGTTTTTCGTCGGCACCCCCACGCCCGAAGCCAAGGCTTTGTGTGAGGTCACGCGCGATTGCCTTAAGGCTGCTATCGAGCAGGCTGTTCCCGGTAACCATATCGGGGATGTCGGCTATGCCGTTCAGTCCCTCGCCGAGTCTCACGGATACGGCGTGCTTCGTGATTATGTGGGCCATGGCATTGGCCGCGTGATGCACGAGGACCCCAACGTTCCTAACTATGGAAAGAAGGGGAGGGGCGTTCGCCTCCAGGCCGGCATGGTCATTGCCATCGAGCCGATGGTTACGATGGGTTCCAACCATGTGAGCACGGGCTCCGACGGTTGGATCGTCACGACCAACGACCACCTGCCCGCTGCGCACTACGAGAACACCGTCGCCATTACCAATGACGGTCCGGTGATTCTCACCACGGATGCGCAAGGTGCTTGGTGTTCGCTCCAAGGCGGAGAAATGTAAAAGTCGCCGCCCCCTGATGCCCAACCTCGCCTTTCAATTTCGAAGGCATGACCCCAAGGTCTATGCCTTCTCATTTCAAGGCGATCTTGGGCATCAGGGAACGGCTTTGTTTTACATTTCAAATGTAACAAGTTCCACTTAGTTGTGGAGCCATTACGAAGTTATTACGATGCGTGCATACGTGTTGTAGAATACTCAATCGCTGTCGTTTTCTAGAGAAAGATGATTGCTTGTGAAGAAGGAAGACGCAATTGAGCTCGAGGGTACGGTAAAAGAACCGCTGCCCAATGCCATGTTTAAGGTCGAGCTCGAGAACGGTCATTCGGTTCTGTGCAACATTTCTGGCAAGATCCGAATGAATTACATCCGCATTCTCCCCGGTGACAGGGTTGTCGTGGAGCTTTCCCCGTACGACCTGACCCGCGGCCGCATCACCTATCGCTATAAATAGCGGCACGCATACACGCACTCCATTTCCGGCTGCAGGCTTAGCTCAACCTACGGTCGGATTGTGTGTGAAGACCAGCCATAGTTTTAAACGCCTGCGGCTGGGCGAGTAGATAGTAGGGAAGTAGTTTGAGCGCTACCGAAAGGAAGAACGATGAAGGTACGTCCTTCGGTCAAGAAGATGTGCGATAAGTGCAAAATCATTAGGCGCCATGGCAAGGTCCTCGTCATTTGCGAGAACCCCCGTCATAAGCAGCGTCAGGGTTAAGAGAGGAGACTACGTTGGCCCGTATTAATGGTGTCGACCTCCCGCGTGAGAAGCGCGTTGAGATCGGTCTGACCTACATTTACGGCATCGGCCGCACCACTGCGACGAAGATTTGCGTCGAGTGCAACGTTAACGTGGATACGCGCGTTAAGGACCTCACCGAGGATGAGGTTAACGCCATCCGCGATTATATCGATAAGAACCAGATCATGGTTGAGGGCGACCTCCGCCGTGAGCGCAACCAGAACGTCAAGCGCCTTATGGACATCGGCTGCAACCGCGGCCTTCGTCACCGCAAGGGCCTCCCGGTCCGCGGCCAGCGCACCCACACTAACGCTCGTACCCGCAAGGGCCCGAAGCGTCAGATCGGTGCTAAGAAGAAGAAATAAGGAGCGCTAGATAGATGGCTACTGCTAAGAAGAACGTTCGCGCTGCCCGTCTGAAGCGCGCGGACCGTAAGAACATTTCCGTGGGCCAGGCTCACATTCGTTCTACGTTCAACAACACGATCGTTTCGATCACCGATCCCCAGGGCAACGTCATTTCCTGGAAGTCGGCTGGCCAGGTGGGCTTCAAGGGCTCCCGTAAGTCCACGCCGTTCGCTGCCCAGATGGCTGCCGAGGCTGCTGCCAAGCAGGCCATGGAGCACGGTATGAAGAAGGTTTCCGTCTTCGTCAAGGGCCCCGGCTCCGGTCGTGAGACCGCCATCCGCTCCCTCCAGGCTGCTGGCCTCGAGGTCTCGAGCATCCAGGACAAGACCCCCATTCCGCACAACGGCTGCCGCCCCAAGAAGCGTCGCCGCGTGTAACTGAAAGGATCGTATCAATATGGCAATCGACAGGACTCCTGTTCTTAAGCGCTGCCGTCAGCTCGGGATCGATCCCGCTGAGCTCGGTTACAGCAGCAAGAAGGAATCTATCCGTCAGCCCAAGCGCCGTCGCAAGGAATCTGAGTACGGCATGCAGCTGCGCGAGAAGCAGAAGGTTAAGTTCATCTATGGCGTTCTGGAGAAGCAGTTCCACGGCTACTTCAACAAGGCCCGTAAGATGAACGGCGTCACCGGTGAGAACCTCATGATCATCCTTGAGTCTCGCCTCGATAACGTCGTCTTCCGTCTCGGCTTCGCCCGCACCCGCAAAGAGGCTCGTCAGTCCGTCCGTCACGGTCACTTCACCGTGAACGGCAAGCGCGTGGACATCCCGTCCTACCGCGTCAAGGCCGGCGACGTCGTCGCTGTCGGCGAGAAGTTCCGTGACCTCCTCCCCATCAAGGAGGCCCTGATTTCCTCCGAGCGCTTTGAGGTCCCTGGCTGGCTCGAGGTCGATATCGAGAAGCTGTCTGGTAACGTGCTCGCTCTGCCGACGCGTGAGCAGATCAGCGGTGATATCAACGAGCAGCTCATCGTCGAGCTCTACTCTAAGTAGTCCATCCGGGCTGCTGAGGCTGGAGGTAATACATGTCAGAATTCATTAGGCCTCAGGTTCAGGTCGAAGAGATCAACGAGACGTCTGCTCGTGTCTCCGTCGAGCCGCTCGAGCGTGGCTACGGCGATACGCTGGGTAACTCCCTTCGTCGCGTTCTTCTGTCCTCGCTCGAGGGTGCCGCCGTCGAGGCTATTCAGATCGATGGTGCACAGCACGAGTTCATGACCATCCCTAACATGGTCGAGGATGTCACCGACATCGTCCTGAATGTCAAGGGTCTTGTCTTCAGGGCTCTCGGCACGACCGACGAGGCGACCGCCACCATCTCGGTTGACGGCCCCTGCGAGGTCACCGGTGCGGACTTCTTTATTCCGTCCGAGTTTGAGCTGGTCAACCCCGAGCAGCACATTGCTACGCTCACCGAGGGTGGCCATCTCACCATGAGCATGCGCATCGGCTATGGCCGCGGCTATGTTTCTGGCGAGGCCAACAAGCGCGACAACGATCCCATCGGTGTGATCCACGTCGACTCGCTGTACTCGCCGGTTTCCCGTTGCGCCAAGCTCGTTGAGGCTTGCCGTGTCGGTCAGCACACCGACTACGACCGCCTTGTCCTCGAGATCGAGACCAACGGCTCCATCGCCCCGCGCGACGCCGTGGTCCAGGCTGCCAATATCATCAACCAGCATATGGCCGCCTTTATGAACCTTGCCGAGACCCCCGAGGTCGAGGAGGAGGCTTCGATCTTCGCTCCCGAGGTCACCAACGACAACGCCGAGCTGGACAAGCAGATTGAGGATCTGGACCTTTCCGTCCGTTCCTACAACTGCCTTAAGCGCGCCAGCATTCACTCGGTCCGTCAGCTCGTTGAGTTCTCGGAGAACGATCTGCTCAACATCCGTAACTTCGGTGTTAAGTCGATCGAGGAAGTGAAGGACAAGCTTGAGTCCATGGGCCTGAGCCTGAAGGCTTAATGCTTCGCATATTTGAGGAGAAACTAGACCATGCGTCACAACGTTAAGAAGGGCCTGAAGCTCGGCACCGATGCGAGCCACACCAAGGCCATGAAGAAGAGCCTTGCTAAGGCCCTCTTCGAGAACGATCGCATCAAGACCACCGAGACCCGCGCTAAGGCGCTGCGTTCGGTCGTCGACCCGATCATCACTTGGGCTAAGAAGGGCGACCTGCACTCTCGTCGTCTGGCTATCGCCAAGCTCGGCGATAAGCAGCTCGTTGCCGAGATCTTCGACAAGGCTGCTCAGGGCATGTGGCAGGACCGCAACGGCGGTTACACCCGCATCATGAAGCTCGGTAACCGTAAGGGCGACAACGCTCCCATCGTTATCATGGAGCTCGTCACCGAGCCTTGCACGCCTAAGGCTAAGAAGGCTGCTCCGGCCCCCAAGAAGGCCGCTGCTCCCAAGAAGGTCGAGGCTGTCGAGGAGGCTCCTGCTGAGGAGACCGCTGAGTAGACTTTCCGTCTGCATAGGCTATATTCGAGGGGTACGTTCGCGTACCCCTCTTTTTTTGTCGCGATACCGTTACTTGTTTGTTGGGAGCGCCAATGACTGCGCCGTCTGATTTCAATTCGACCCCCGAGCTTGACGCCACGCTCGTATTTCGTGTGACCTATGATGGCTCGTCGTATAGCGGATTTGCCGAGCAGCCGGGACAGACGACGGTTGCGGGTGAGCTACGTCGAGCCATCGAGACGCTGCTTCGCCGCCCGATCGATTTGACGTGCGCGGGGCGTACCGATTCCGGCGTGCATGCCGTGGCTCAGTACATCAGCGTGCCCGTTACGGACGCTGAGCTCGCGTGTACGCGCCGTAGGTGGCTGCGGGCTATGGATGCCCTGCTACCCAAAGATATCGCCATAAACGAGGTCTACAAGGCTCGTAAGGGCTTTTCTGCGCGCTTTGATGCGCGTTCCCGTACGTATACGTACCGTATTGCCGATCGAGATGCGCGCCCCGTGCTGTCCCGCGGTGCCGTTTGGTGGCATCGCTATCCCTTGGATGTTGAGGCTATGTCTGCTGCCTGCCCTGCGCTGCTGGGCGAGCAGGACTTTAAAAGCTTTTGCAAGGTTGCCTCGGCCGTTGGCAAGCCCACGCATCGCTGCGTGATGCGTGCCGAGTTTGGCCATGAGGTTGCGTTTGGCGAGGACATCCTGACGTTTACCATCGAGGGCAATGCGTTTCTGCATTCGATGGTCCGCACGATCGTGGGCACGCTTGTCGAGATTGGCATGCATCGCCGTGAACCCGAGTGGATGCGCGAGGTCATCGATGCTTGCGACCGTACCGCTGCGGGCCCCACGGCTCCTGCCTGCGGCCTTACGTTTATGGGCGTGGATTACGATCCCGCCGAGCTCGTCGTGCTCGACTAGGGGAGGGCTCGACGCGTCGTGCGTCGACACCTGTCATCTGTGGGCTGCGCGTGTGCAACATCTGTTCTTGGCGTGCAATACAACCGGTGTCTCATTGCTTTTATTGCCGGGGTGTACCATGAACCACGGTTTGATTCATTGCTGTCGAGAGGACGGATAACTTGGTTCGACGTGGTTCGCATCCGCGACTTTCGGTGATCCTTGTGGTGGAAGGTTCGCCCAGCTATGCGATGCGTGCGCTCGAGAGTATCCAGAACCAAGACCTCTACGATTTGCAGATTGTCGTTGTCTGCCGCGATGCTGCGCCCGGTGTGCGCCATTCGCTTCAAGTTGCTGCCGACAGGGACATCCATATTGATTTGATTGACGTCGAGGACGCGAAGCGCGGTGCTTGTCTTCGTGCCGGTTTTGCTGCCTCGCGTGGCTCTCAAATCATCGCCATGAACGCCGATGAGTGGTTTGCTCCGCAGGCCCTTTCCAAGATGGTCGATATCGCGTGCGATACTGCGGCAGACATTGTGCTCCCCTCGGTGTCGCTCGATCGATACGATGCGCATCGCGAGCGTCATTCGCGCGTCTTGGATGCTGCCTCTATTGCCATAGAAGACGAGTCTTCTATGGTGACTGGGCTGCCCCAGTTGATTTTGGGCGGCCTAGTCGCTCAGACCTCTGGCGTGATGTATAGCCGTCCGCTGTTTGAGGCATGCCTGTCGCGCGGCAAGGCGTACCGTACGGTTGAGTTTATGGCTTATGCGCTCTCGCAGGCACGATTCGTGTCCGGCTGCGGCGACGCTTGTTTCCACGCGGTGGCACCTAAGCTTACAGATGCCTTTGATCCCACCATGTATGCCAGGATATCCGATGACACTCGAGCGCTCGACGAGCTTGCGGACTCACTCTCGGAAGCAGATAGCGGTGGTCGGCTCAAGCTGGCAAGCCAAAAGTTCTACTTTGCCGGACTGGTCGCCTGCATCGAGAATTTGTGTCTGAGCCCGCATGGAGTGTCGTCAATCGAGCGTTCCGCCCGCATGCGTGATATGCTCGAGGCGCCTCGAACCCGTCAGATGGTCGCCGCGCTCAAGGATAACCATCGGGGACTTGGTCTGTTGTTTGGGCCGATCGCCAGCGCCAAGCCCGCGCGCTGCGTGATGTGTACGCATCTGGCAGCTTTTCTTAACTGGACGGGCGCAAAAACCGCTTAAACGGCTCATTTCGAAACAAATTTGCATAGAATTGTTTCGAAATGCGTTCTTATACACAAAAGCCTTCAAATAGCGTTAAACTATTCAATCACTGATTGATTGTCTCCGCCATCTTTTGGAGTGAGGGTTTGTATGGCTAAAAAACGCAATGGGCGCCAGGATGCCATTAGAGATATTGTGCGCAATAAGGACGTCCGTACGCAGCGCGTGCTGGTCGATGAGCTCCGTGCTATGGGCTTTGATTGCACGCAGGCGACTGTCTCTCGCGATATTGCCGACATGGGGTTGCGTAAGCTCCCTGAGGGCATCTATGTTCTGGCAGAGGACCTGCACCTGCAGCGTATGGTTTCCGAGCTCGTCACGGGCGTTCTACGTACCGATAATCTGGTTATGATCAAGGCCCAGCCTGGCACGGCTTCCGGCATCGCCGCCGCCGTTGATGCGGCAGAGTTGCCCGATGTGCTTGGCTCGCTTGCCGGCAACGATACGATTTTGGTTATTGCCCAGACGGCCGAGGACGGCGAGCGTCTCGAGGCGCTGATCAATAAGCTGAGCAATTCTCGCAAGTAGGCGTGCGGGTCGTGCGCTCGGCACCGTGCGCGCTGACATAGTGGCTTGTAAGGGGTATCGACGTTGGTCGGTGCCCCCTTTTTTTGTCTGCCGGTATAAAGACCGCCCATCAGGTCGCTTTAAACTAAATAGGCCCCCGAGCAGTTTAATAAGCTGCTCGGGGGCCTTGTTGCTTATGGCCGGATGATTTCTAGCCGACCGTATCGTCAGGCGTGGGCGAGGGGTCGGGAGTGGGTGTAGGCGTAGGCGTAGGCGTAGGCGTGCCGCCATCGCCGCCGGTCGAACCGCCAGTGGAGCCGCCCGTCGAGCCACCGGTCGTACCGGTGCCGCCCGTGGTGTCGCCGCCCGTGGTCTCGGTGGTCGTGGTCGTCGTTGTCGTCGTTGTGGTGGTTTCCTCTTCGTCCTCGTTCTCGTCCTTGTCGTCGTTCTCCGTCTTCTTGGTGTTGTTGGTGCCGTAGAACTTCCAGACGCTGTTGTTCTTGTAGGTGGGCGCCGTTCCGGTCGCAAACTCCTCGCGCTCGGTACCGGTCAGAACGGTGTTCATAAACCGCTTAAAGACAGGCAGGTTGGTGCTGTCGCCCAGCAGGTCTGTGCCGTATTTTTGGATGGGAATCTCGCCCGCGGAATAGCCGGTCCACAGGGCGCACGCCAGCTGCGGGGTATAGCCGCAGAACCACAGGTTGGTGGTGTTGTCGGTGGTGCCCGTCTTGCCGGCATAGGGCTGGTTGACGCTCAGGGCGCCGGCAGCACCCGTACCGCCGCCCTTCATGACGCCGGACAGAACATCGGTGACCGCGGCGGCCTCGCCCTCGGTAAGTACCTGTGAGGGATTGTCGGTGTGCTGGTACAGCACCGAACCGGTACGAGAGTCAATCTCGGTGATGGCGATCGGCTGGCGATAGTAGCCGCCGTTGGCAAACGTCGCGTAGGCGGCGGCCATCTCGAGCGGCGAGATCGAGCCGGTGCCGAGGGTCATGACGGGAACGTCCTCGATGTTGTCCTTGGCGGGATCGATGCCGAGCTTTTTGACGAGCGAGATGATCTTGCTGTTGCCGACGGCTTCCGCCACCTGGATGTAGCCGGTGTTGGAGGAGTATGCCGTCGCCTGCTTAAGCGTGATGTTGCCATAGCTATGGTTGGCGTAGTTTTGGACCTCGGTCGTGGTGCCCTTGGCCTTGAGCGGCGAGTTGCAGTTGAGGGTGACGTTGGGGTTCATGCCGTTTTGGATGGCAGTTGCCAGCGTAAAGGCCTTAAAGGTGGAGCCGACGGGACGCTTGGCCGTGGCATGGTTTACGTGGTTCTCGTCGGCGTTGTAGTCATAGCCGCCCACCATGCACTTGATGTAGCCGGTCTTGGGGTCGACGACGACCATGCCCATGTCCAGGCCGTCGAGTGAGAGCGTGTCGAGCTGCTCGCGGACGGCATTCTCTGCCACCTGCTGCATCGTGGGGTCGATGGTGGTCTTGACGGTCATGCCGCCCTTAAAGAGCACATCGGTCGAGAACTCCTGCTCCAGCAGCTGCTTAACATAGGCGACAAAGTAGGGCTGCGAGTATACGTCGACGCCGCTGCCCGAAATCTCGGTCACGTTGAGGGTGATGGGCTCGGCCTGTGCGGCATCGTGCTCCTCCTGGGTGATGTGGCCCAGGCGCAGCATGTTGTCGAGGACCTTGTTGCGACGGGACAGCGCCAAGTCGGGGTTGACCGTGGGGTCGTACTGCGAGGGCGAGTTGGGAAGGCCGATGAGCAGCGCGGCCTCGCTCAGGGTGAGGTCGGCGGCGCTCTTGGACAGATAAGTCTCGGCTGCGGCCTCGATACCGTAGGCGCCGTGGCCGTAATAGATGGTGTTGAGGTACATCATGAGGATCTCGTCTTTGGAGTACATGTCCTCCATCTTGATGGCGATGTAGGCCTCGCGCACCTTACGCTCGATGGTCGAGTCGAACTGCTCCTCCTGCAGGATGGTGTTGCGCACCAGCTGCTGGGTGATAGTCGAGGCGCCTTCGTGCCCGCCGCCGAGGGTTGCCACCGCAGCACGCGCGATACCCCACAGGTCGATACCGCCGTGCTCGTAGAAGCGCTCGTCCTCGACGTCAACGGTGCCCTGCAGCACGTAGGGGGAGACCTCGTCCTTGGTGATGGACTTGCGGTTTTGCGTGTAGAAGCTCGCGATCTTGTTGCCGTTGCAGTCGACGATCTCGGTGGGCTCGCTCACCAGATACGCGTTGGCGTCGGTGTAGTCGGGCAGATCGGACAGCCAGCGGTTGACGTTGCCGACCATGCCGATGCCAAACGCCACGCCCGCGATAAGCAAAAAGCCCAAAAACGAGAGCAGGATTATGGGCAGGGCGTGCGTCTTTGAACGGCTGTGTCCCTGTCGTTGGCGAGGACCCATATATTGACCTCCAGGTATGTCGTGCCGGACGGTGGATGTGCCGTCGGGGCAGGATGGACATAAGTTATTACACGATAAACCAAACGGGGCGCGCGAGGCCTCGTGTATGCTGGAAGACGGCATTTTTCAGAGTGAATGCATACCTTGGTAAGGAGTTTGTCGATGGCGATTCGGACGATGGGGCCGAGCGGGCAACACGAGACTGGATTGGATGCTGCCGGTGCGGCGCTGCCCGAGCTGCTGGCGCCGGCGGGCGGGCTCGACCAGATGTTTGCGGCCATCGCCGCGGGCGCCGATGCCATCTATGCGGGGTTGGGCGGCTTTAACGCCCGCGTGAGCGCCCATGGCTTTACGGATGACGAGTTTGCGCGCGGTTGTGCCGTGGCGCATGCCCATGGCGTGCGTGTGTACGCGACGCTCAACGTGTTCGTGTTTGATGACGAGCTGGCTGACGCGGTGGCGTTGGGAGCTCACGCGCTGGGGCTGGGCGCCGATGCCCTGATTGTTGCCGACGCCGGATTGGTATGCGCGCTGCGTGCGGCGATTCCCGACGTCGAGATTCACCTGTCCACACAAGCGGGCGTTCATAGCGAAGGTGCCGTGCGGCTTGCCGCCGACGAGCTGGGGGTCGAGCGCGTGACGACGGCACGCGAGCTGACGGTCGACGAGATTGCGGCGCTATGTGCCACGGGCGTGTCCATCGAGGTATTCTGCCACGGTGCGATTTGCATCGGCTATTCGGGGGCGTGCGAGTTCTCGGCCCTGCGGCGTGGGCGCTCGGCGATGCGCGGCGACTGCACGCAGCCGTGCCGTCTGGCGTACGACCTGGTGGACGAGGCGGGGCAGAGCGTTGTCGCCGTCGAGGGAGATCGCCTACTGTGCCCGCGCGACTATCTGGGTATTGCGCATCTGCCCGAGCTTGTAGATGCCGGCGTGGCATCGCTCAAGATCGAGGGTCGCATGAAGAATCCCGACTACGTCTTTAACGTGGTGAGGTTGTGGCGTCGGGCGCTTGATATGCTGCGCGACGGCACATGGGATGCCGATGCGGTGCCGACGCTTGGGCGCGAGCTGGGAAGGTCGTTCAACCGCGGCTTTACCGATGCGTATCTGCGGGGTCGTTCGGGTGCCGAGCTCATGAGCTTTGAGCGTGCGATCAACCAGGGCGTGCGCGTGGGCCACTTGGTGGCGGTGGGTCACGAAGAGGTGACGGTTGAGCTTGATGCCGCCGTGGCGGCGGGTGATACGCTCGAGATCCGATTTTACCCGGGTGCCGATGCGCGTCCCGATGTGCCCAAGCGCTGGCCACAGGTGCCTTGCCCCGTGGATGCTGCTGCGGGAGAGCACATCGTCGTGCACTGTAAACGCAAGGTGGACGCGGGCTGCGAGGTCTATCTGATTCGCAGCGCCGGCGTGTTGGATCAGACGGCGGCGGTGTTGGAGCGCATGCGGGCCGAGGCGGATGCGATTGCGCCCGTTGCGCGTGTTGTTGAGGTGCTGCCCTTTGAGGACGTTGCGGTGGATGGCGGTGCGTCGACGGAGTTGGTGGAGTGCGCGGTTCCCGCTCGCATGGTTTTTGCTTGGCAGCTGATGGATGCCGACCCGCGCGGAGAGCTCGATTTGTCCGACGCCGTTGTGGTGCTTGACGAGGTGTGCCGCACGGGTGACGCTGACCGGACCCGCTCGCTGATGCAGCGTGCCGGGCGCGTCGTCTGCCGCAACCTGGGACAGGTGGTGATCGCTCGCGAGCTGGACGTGACGTTTGACGTGGCGGCGCCGGTGTTCTGCGCGAATCGGGCCACGCTTACCTGGCTGCGCGGACTCGGTGCGGGGCGGGTGTACTTGCCGGCCGAGTTGCTCGGCAATGATGCGGAACGTATTGCTGAACTGGCTGCTGAACCCGGCGTCTTGGGTCCGGTCGACGCCGACCGTCCCGAGCTTATGGTGTGCGAGCACTGCCTGCTGACCGCCGAGGGCGTCTGTGCCACCGATGCGACGGAACAGGTCCGTTGCCGCGACTGCTCGCATCGGCGGCGGGTACGCTATCTGGTCGAGCGTGACGGTACGCGTCTGCCAGTTGCCATTGACGCATGCGGCAGGACGAGGATTTTCCTGTCGTAGGTGCCGCGTCGCGTCAGTTTGTTATCATAAGAGAGTTTATGGACTTCCAGCACCGCCGTTTTCGGCGAGGGTGCTATAGCAAAAGGAGGATACCCAATGCTGTCTGTTGACGAGCAAATGCGTATCATCACCTCGGGCGCCGCGCAGATCGTTCCCGAGGCCGACCTTCGCAAGAAGCTTGAGAAGGGCGAGCCCCTCAACATCAAGCTCGGCGTCGACCCCACCAGCCCCGACCTGCACCTGGGCCACGCCGTGCCGCTGCGTAAGATGCGTCAGTTCCAGGACCTGGGCCACAACGTCACCCTCATCATTGGCAACGGTACCGCGTTGATTGGCGACCCTTCGGGCAAGAATTCCACCCGTCCGCAGCTTTCGCAGGAGCAGATCGAGGCCAATGCCGAGACCTACGTGAGCCAGGCCATGAAGATCCTGGATCCCGAGAAGACCACCATCGTGCACAACGGCGACTGGATCCTTTCGATGGACCTGGCCGGCCTGCTGCAGGTGTGCTCCAAGTTCACCGTCGCCCGCATTCTTGAGCGCGATGACTTTACCAAGCGCTACCAGTCCCAGACGCCGATCGCCCTGCATGAGTTCCTGTATCCCGTGATGCAGGCCTTTGACTCCGTGCAGATCAAGGCCGACGTCGAGATGGGCGGCACCGATCAGCTCTTCAACCTGCTCGCCGGCCGTGAGCTCATGGAGAAGATGGGCATGGAGCCCCAGATCGCGCTCACCATGCCGCTGCTCGAGGGCACCGACGGCGTGCGCAAGATGTCCAAGTCATACGGCAACTACATCGGCCTGACCGACGCTCCCAAGGACATGTTCGGCAAGACCATGTCCATCCCCGACGAGATGATCGGCAAGTACTATCGTCTGGCCAGCTCGCTCACCCCGGCCGAGGTCGACAAGATCGACGCCGCCCTGGCCGACGGCTCTGCCGATCCCTATGAGCTCAAGCGCGCTCTGGGTCGCGACCTGTGCGACACCTACCACGGCGCCGGCGCCGGCGACGAGGCTCAGGCCGAGTTCGACCGCGTGTTCAAGGAGGGCCAGCTCGCCGACTTCCCCGAGAAGCACGTTGAGCTGACTGTTAACGACGAGGGGCAGATCTACCTCGCCGGTCTGCTCAAGGACCTGGGCCTTTCGGCCAGCGCCGGCCAGGCCCGTCGCGACATCGACGGCGGCGGCGTCAAGATCAACGGCAAGGCCGTGGCTCCCAAGAGCTACAACATCGACCCCAGTGCCCTCAAGCTGGGCGACACTCTCTCCGTGGGCAAGCGCAAGGGCTTTAAGTTGATTTAGTTACGCGGTTTTACCAAACCGCGTAACAGCTCGACGCTGCGCGGGCTCCAGAGCGACAACTTGTCATTCAAAGAGGACGGCATGACCAGAAGGTCTATGCCGTCCTCTTTTCATGCCAATTTGTTCGCTCTGTAGTCCGCTCGCTGTCCGTTCTCCACCTACGGCGTTGTCCCGGTTGGCACTTAGGGACGTTTCTTTTTGGTGCAAAGCAACCTGTCCCCATTTCGCCATGCGGCGTGTGCCGTTAAGCGGAGAGGCGTATTGCTGGCCTATCGTTTGGGCATACAATGGCTATTGGTTTGCTGCGGTGAAGGTCTGTCCGCTCCGCAGCTTTTTTCTACGGTTAAAGGAGTATGTATGTCCGTTGAGGTCATGAGGTCTGTGATCGAGGCCGCCGAGGGCCGCATGCCCGTCGACACGCTGTTTACCAATGCGCAGATCGTCGACGTGTATGGCCAGCGTGTGGCGCCCGGTAGCGTTGCCGTCAAGGACGGTGTGATCGTCGGCGTGCTCTACGATGGTCGCGACGATGCCGCTGGCACCTACGAGGCAACTGAGGTCATCGACTGCCAGGGTCGCTATCTCGCTCCCGGTTTTATTGACGGACATCTGCATATCGAGTCTTCGAACATCCGTCCCGCCGAGTATGCTCGCATGGCCGCGACGCGCGGTACCACCACCGCCATTGCCGACAGCCACGAGATTGCCAATGTTGCCGGTCTCGACGGCTTGCGCTTTATGATTGAGGATGGCCGCCGCGCACCCATCTCCATCAAGTACATGATGCCTTCGTGCGTGCCCGCCCTGCCCGATGAGCAGGCCGGTGCCGTTATTTCGGCTGCCGATATGCAGGCGTTTTTTGCCGAGCATCCGGGCGATGTCTTTGGCCTGGGCGAAATGATGAACCTTCCGGGCGTTTTTATGGCCGATCCCGAGACCTGTGCTCGCATCGATGCTGCCAACCAGACGCCGTCCAAGCAGGTCGACGGCCATGCGCCGCTCGTTGCCGGTAAGGACCTCAACGCCTATGCCGCAGCGGGCATTATCGCCGACCACGAGTCGACGATTCCCGAGGAGGCGCTCGACAAGCTATCCCGCGGCATGTATGTGATGCTGCGTGAGGGCACGTGCAGCCACGACCTGGCCAATTTGTCCCCGATGCTGCTGGAGAATCCCGCGCGCGCCCGCCGCTGCTGCTTTGCGACTGACGACCGCGCCCCTTCCGATGCGCTTGCGACCGGCATGATCGACAATGCCTGCCGCGTGGCGATTGAGGCCGGTATCGACCCCGTGGTCGCTATCTCCATGGCGTCCCTCTCCACGGCCGAGGCGTTTGGCCTGGACCACGGTTGCCGCGACCCGCACGAACTGCGTGGCGCCATCGCCCCGGGCAAGCGTGCCGACCTGCTGGTACTCAACGACCTGACGTTTGCCACGGCTCCGCATCGCGTATATGCCTCCGGTGCCCTGGTGGCGCAGGACGGCACCTTTGTGGGCGAGATTGCACCCGAGATGGCCGAGGTTGCGGCCCTTGCCGATGAGCTGCGTGCTTCCGTTAAACTTCCGAAGCTATCGCTCGACGTGTTCGACTATGCCTTTAAGCCGGGCGAGGCTGTGATTGACGTGGTGCCGGGTAAGGCCATCACGGGTATGGTTCGTCCTGAGACTGACGAGGACTTGCGCCGCATTATGCTGATCGAGCGCCACGGCCGCGGCGTGTCGCTGCAGGCCGAGGGCGCTGACGGCGACGGCCCCGCTGGCCTGGGCCTGATCGGCAAGCATATCGGTCGCGGCTGGGTGCGCGGTTTCACCATCACCGGTGGTGCCATTGCCTCCACGATCGGCCACGACTCGCACAACGTGTGCGTGGTGGGCGACAATGCGGCGGATATGATGGCTGCCGTTGAGGCCGTGGGCCAGGGCGGCCACGTGCTGGTGCGCAACGGCGAGGTCGTGGCGCGCATTCCGCTGGCGCTCGGTGGCCTTATGAGCGAGGGTACGGCCGAGGACGTTGCCGCGCAGCACGACGACTTTATGGTCAAGGCGCGCGCCATGGGTATTGAGCCGCCGCTCGACCCCATCATGGGCATCATTTTCCTGCCCCTGCCGGTGATCCCGACGCTCCGCATCCGCCCCGAGGGCATGTTCGACGTTACAACCTTCACCTACGCCGACTAGTCATCGGGGACGTTCTTAAACGACTAGTCGTTGGGGACACTCTTTGGCGGGCTGCCTGACGCCGCGACCGTAGGACCTCTGGCATGTGTGAGCTATTTGCCAGGTCCTTGTAACGTTTACGCCCGCGGAGTCTTATTTGAGCTCCCTTTGGGTACGTTGGAATCGGATACGCGTTCGATTCCAACAAGCCCGAAGGGAGCTTTTCTATGTTTAAACTGATTGCATCCGATATGGACGGCACACTGCTTGACGAAAACGGCCAGGTGCCTCCCGAGACCTACGAACTGATTCTGGCACTACACGAGCATGGCGTGCATTTCGCCGCATCGTCAGGTCGTCGCTACGATCGCCTGTGCGAGTTCTTTGCGCCCGTTCGCGACAAGATGGACTTTGTCGCCGCTAACGGCGCCCAGGTCTACGCCGACGGTAAGATGGTAGACCGTGAGGTGTATTCCCACCTGGCGATTCGAAGGCTCGCCCAAGCCGTCAGGACGTTTCCCAATCTGCATCTTGCGCTCTTTGACCGAACCAAGTCCTTCCTGCTCGATGACGAGTGCAAGTTCGTGCGCGAGGTCGATAAGGACCTTCCCAATGCCGAGCGCATTTGGGAGCTGCCCGATCCCAGCGTAAATATCATCAAGGCGAGTATCTTTTGCGATGACGGTGCCGTTATGGACAGCGCTTACGTACTGCAGCGCGAACTTGGTCAGCTCTTTACTTTTGCGCCTTCGGGCAACGCGTGGATCGATGCCATGCAGCCCGGCGTGTCGAAGGCCTCGGGCATCGCGCAGCTCGCGGAGCATTACGAGATTGGACGCGACGAGGTCATGGCGTTTGGCGACTCGATGAACGACTACGAGATTATTCGCTTTGTCGGCACGGGCTGCGCGATGGAAAACGCGCGCCCCGCGCTCAAGGCGGTGGCCGATCGCGTCGTAGGCTGCAACCGCGACCACGCCGTCCAGCAGGAGCTCCGTCGCGTGCTGGAGAGTCTCTCCTAATCCGGCAGATGGGGACGTTCCCGTTCTGCCGGCAGTGGGGGACAGTCCTTGCAGCTTTTTCGCGAAGACTGTCCCCAACGACTAGTCGTTTAAGAACGTCCCCAACGACTAGGCGAGGGTGGCCATGATGGTGCGGGCGACGCCGTCGTGGTCGTTGTCGTATTCGGTGATGGCGTCGGCGGCCTCGCGGTCTTCGGGCTCGGCGTTGATCATGGCCATGCCGTGGCCCGCTGCCTGCAGCATGGGAATGTCGTTGATGTTGTCGCCGAACGCCCAGGCGTCGGCGAAACGCTCGCCCAGATGCTCACATAGCCACGTGAGGGCCGTTCCCTTGGTGGCGCCCTTACCCATGACCTCGATATTCATGGCGTACGAACGCGTGACCTCAATGCCTCCGAGCGTGTCGAGCGCCGCCGCGATGGCGTCGCGATCGGCCGGGTCGTGCCAGTACATGGCGATGCGTTCGAGCGTCTCGACCTCGTCGATCTTGCTGTCGATATCCATGTCGATCGGTGTTCGTGTACGCTTAAGCGAAGCCGAGATGTGGGGGTCGCCGCCGCAGAATTCGTCCAGGCGTGTGTAGAGCGAGCGGGGGAGGAAGCACTGCCCGTCCGCGAAGATATCGAAGGTGACGTCATGGCCGGCGGCAATGCTATGGACGCGGTGGGCGATGGCGCGGTCGAGCGGTCGGCTCAAAATGCGCGTAGCACGTGAGGTATCGGTGGGCGTACCGTCCTCGAGCTGCCAGACGCTGGCACCGTTGGCGCAGACCGCGTAGTGTACGGCGGGGTGGGCGAGGATGGGCTCAAAGATGCCCGACAGCGGACGCCCCGTGCAGGGCACAAACTCAATCCCACGTCGAGCGAGTTCGTCGAGCATTGCCCAGGTGGCATCGCTCATCTGCTTATCACTCGTCAGCAACGTTCCATCCATATCGGAAAACACAATCATTCGCTGCGATCCTTTCTACTGGCATAAAAAGCGTGGCCGAGGGCGGTGATGCCCTGGCCACGCTCGGGTTCTATAACGGTCTGCGTCCTAACGATCGGCGAGCGGCTTGTACTCCAGCGGCTCGATAACCGGGCGATACGCGGGACGGATGATGCGGTGCGCGCAGAAGAGCTCTTCCATGCGGTGCGCAGACCAGCCGGCCATGCGGGCGACGGCGAACAGCGGCGTAAAGAGCGTCTCGGGCACGCCGAGCATCTTGTAGATAAAGCCCGTGTACAGGTCGATGTTGGCGCAGATGGGCTTGGTCATGCCGTGATCGCGCATCACTTGCGGGGCCAGGCGCTCGATGCGCTCGATGAGCGCGAACTCCTCGCCCAGGTCCTTCTTGGCGGCAAGCGTGCGCGCGTAACGACGGCACACCTCGGCACGCGGGTCGCTCAGCGTGTAGACGGCGTGGCCCATACCGTAGATGAGACCCGTGCCGTCGAAGGCCTGCTTGTCGAGGATCTTGCCCAGGTAGGCTGCGACCTCGTCCTCGTCCTCCCAATTGGAGACATGCGCACGGATGTCCTCGTGCATGGACACGACCTTGGCGTTGGCGCCGCCGTGGCGCGGGCCCTTGAGCGAGCCGATAGCCGCGGCGTAGGCGGAATACGGGTCGGTGGCCGAGGAGGACAGCACGCGGCAGGCGAACGTGGAGTTGTTGCCGCCGCCGTGCTCGGCATGCAGCATAAGCATCACGTCGAGCAGCATGGCCTCGTCGCGGGTGAATGCCATGCCGCCGCGTAGGACCTGCAGGATGGTCTCAGCGGTGGAGAGGCCGGGTGTGGGGTGCGGTACATGAACCTCGGAGCCGCGGCGCTTGGCGACCGAGGCCATATGCGCGAAGGCGGCGATGCGGGGGAGACGGGCGAGCATGGAGATGGCGACGTCGATTTCGTGTTCGGGTGTAATGGCGTCGGGCTCGGCGTCGAAGGCGTAGAGCAGCAGCACGGCGCGCTGAAGCACATTCATGATGCTCGACGACACCGTGGTCATGGGGAACTCGCGGACGTATTCGTCGCTCAGGTGCCTAAAAGCACCCAGGCGCTCGCAAAAGCCGTCGAGCTCTTCCTTGTTGGGTAGCGAACCCGTGATAAGCAGATAGGCGACTTCCTCGTAGCCGTAGCGATTCTCGGCCTGGGCATTGTTGACCAGATCCTCGATGCTGTAGCCGCGAAGCGTGAGCTTGCCCTGATCGGGCACGACCTTTCCGTCGACCTTGTTGTAGCCGTGCACATCCGAGATGCGAGTGAGGCCCGCGACCACGCCCGAGCCGTCGGCATTGCGCAGGCCGCGCTTGACATTGTGCTCAACAAACAGGCCCTCGTCATAAGGGTCGGTCGGCAGGCCGTGGTAGAGGCTTTTGCTCTCAGGCGAAATCTGGCGGCTTGCTTCGTAATCCAGAACCAGGCGGCTCAAGTGGTCATCGAAGCGGTAATAGATTTTCTTGGCGTCGTAGGCCATGCGCGCTCCTCTCCGGGCCGCATCGGGGTGGCTTGCATGGGCATGCGCGCGTCAGGCTATCCCCAGCGGCTTGCTCGCTACAGGCGGTACATAAAGTTGAAGACGTCCTCGCGCTGGATGGACACGTTGACGCCCGAAAGCTCGCCGGCCTCGGCCAGCGCCTTCTGCAGCTCGGCGAAGTCGAGCTTGGACTCGGCGGTATCGGCCAGCATGGTCATGGTGAAGATGTCCTCGATAATGGACTGCGTGATGTCGCGGATGTCGACGTTGGCCTCGCCTAGGACACGGGTGACGCCGGCGACGATGCCGGGGCGGTTCTTGCCAAGGACGGTGATGACGATACGGGAGGACGAGATCTCGGCCATGGGAAACCCTTTCGCGTGATTGCGGCGCGCGCGGGGCGCTCCGCTACGGTACAGTGTTCATCATTGTACCTGTCTGGCGCAAAAAAGGCGCGCTCGCTGCGGCGTTACATGCCTGCAACATGAGCGTAAGGGGGAAGGCCGTACGGGGAAGAGCCGCCTGGCGCGTGTCCGGCTCGTGTTGGGTTGATTTCCGATCTCAGCCGAACACATTGAGCGGACAGGCCGTTCCCGCAGTCAGCCGAACGCCTCCGACGGCTGATTCCGAACTGGAAGCGGAGGGCATCCCCGCCCTTCGGTAGGGGATACCGCTCCGCGGCGCATGCCGCGGGCGGCGCCCCTATCGGACCACCGTGACCTCAGTTGGGATGGGCCCAGCACTGCCGCGTACTCGGTGAGCTAGAGCCAACTGTTCGTCTTCACGTCGCGTATGGCGATATTTCGGTCGTTCGGCTCGGTGATGCCGTAGCCGAGAACGCCTGGAGCGTCTCGATGGACTCCTGGATCCTCTGTTGGAACATGGGACCCGGATCGACCCTCGGCCCGAGGTGCCCGCGCCAAAGGCACGGCGTGGCGCGCAGCATGTTATGGATTTTGGAGATGGGCTCGATGTCGGCGTAGGCGTTGAGCGTCGCCATGGCGTCCTTGTGGCCGAGGATCGATTGGAGCGCCTTGATATCGCCGCCTTGGCGGATCCACTGCGTTGCGAACGTGTGGCGAAGGCCGTGGAACGTGATCAGCTCGTCGTTGGTGCCCATGAGGCCGTTGGTCTCCGAGAACGTCTTGAACGCCCTGCGGATATAGCTTGTCGTCGCGAAGGTCGCGCCCGGCTCCGACAGGATGTAGCAGCCCCCGATCTCGACCGCCCCGGTAAGGCCGCGCAAGCGCAGCTTTCCGCAGTCGATCTCGTGGGTTTCCTTCAGGAAGGGGAGTAGGCCGACCGGGTCGATGGGGATACCCCTGGCGTCATGGGTCTTGGTGTCCTTGATAAACGAACCCATTCCCTTCGCGTACGCCACCGAGTGTCTGATCGAGATCAGGCCCGTCTCGAAATCCACATCGCACCACCGAAGGCCGCAGACCTCGCCGATTCGCATCCCCGCGTGCAGGGCGAGTACGACCGCCCTCTAATCCTCGGCGGACCAATCGAGTCCGAACTCCTTTCGGGCATCCTCTTCGCTCATGACTTCGAGAAGGTCTCCGGGTTGGCAACGAAGGGCGAGGCATAGCTGCTCGAGTGTGTTGAAGCGAATGCCGCGAATATGCCCTTTTTTAATACGGGACAGGTTCACGGGCGTGGTTCCAATTCTTTCGGCAAGTTCGTTCGAGGAAATCTTTCGCTCGGCCATGATCTTGTCGAGGCGAACAATTACGGGCATGGCGTTTCCTTACGCAATCTCGTCGGAGTCGAGGTACAGCTCTCGGGCGTACAAGAAGAGCTGGGAAAGCATGAACAGGACGATGCCGAGAACCAGAGAGGTCCAATCGAATGATGAAGCGATCTCTTGGGCGCCGACGGCCCCCTCGCCGCCAAACATCGAAACGGAGGTTTTGAGTGAGCCGGCGTAGAGGCTGGTGGCAGCTTGAACAACGAAGAGAATGCCGAGCACCTTCAAGCATGTCGCAGACCCTTTCTTGAAGGGGTCTCCGCTCTTGATCGTCCACACGAGAACGGCGCTGAGGATGGTCGTAGCGATACCGATGACGGCAGGGACCAATGTCGAGATCGCAAGGGCTGGATACGCGGGGGAGTCTGCAATTACAGGGTTGTCGAGCACTTCGATTGCTGGCTTTAAGGAGAACGCCACTTGTGCGATGGCGGTGGCGCAAAGGGTCGCAGAGGCTATCGCACATGCGATGCGGAAGGAATGAAGCCGGGGAGTGCGATTGTCGGAACTCATAATAACCTCCGAAGAATTTAAAAAACTCAGGTTACTTTTTAACAGTTTATGTTAAATTGACTTTGCCGGCAAGTAATAAGGGCCGAGCATTTTGTTCGGCCCCTCTGTTCCGACTGGATGAGGTTAAGGTTGGCGATGAATATGCTCAAAATCTCGAAGGCGATCTTTAGGTCGCTTCTCTCCTCCAGGTCGCTCTGTGTTGTCGTTGTTGCGTTGATGGTTCTTTGTGCTCTGCCCGTCTTCAGGAGCGCGGCTGGCATCGACGGACGGGTCGAATACCTCGAGTCGGGAATAACCCGTGTTGAGCAGGAATTGTCAGCATCCTATGCGGATGCGCTTGTGAATGCGGGGGAGGACGGTGTCTATACCTCTTCATCAAGCATGCCCGCGCTTCTGTACCCTCTTGCCGCGGGACGTCTTATCTTGGCACCGCTCTCTCCCCTACTTCCGTTTCTGCAGATATCGGATGGAGAGTACACCTATTATGACGGATCGAAGGAGTACTTGCTATGGGTCGCAACGGCCGTTGCCGTCTCGTTCCTTGCCGCGCGTCTTAACAAACGTGAAAAGCTCATCATCCAGGCACCGATGGGCGAGCTGGGTAGACTTGTTGCATCGAGCGTATGGGCGAGTGTTTTTGCAATGCTTGCCGTCCTCGCCATCAATCTTCCAGGGATAATCGCCGCGCTTGTGAAGAATGGCCCGGGCTCGCCGTTCTATCCGATAGGCTACATTCAATATGCGACTCCGGTTATCAAACCGGCTTGGCTGGTGTTCGCGCAGACGGCCATCTTGCAATTCTTGGTGGCAGCGTTCATCTCGCTTGTCGTTCACCTTGCCGTGAAGATTGCCAATAACCCTACGCTTGGAATCGTGTTCGTATGTGCCCTGATGGGGGTGACGATGGTTCCCGGGTATTACGGAAGATCCATCGCTTTACGTGAGTTCGCCCTGTTGAATCCCCTTACGTATGCGAACACTGAGTTGACCGTCGGCGCCTATAGCCCGTACCCGACAACGCAGATAGTGAATCTGCCTGGACTTTGCTTCGAGCGTGGCGCGATTGCCCTCGTATGCGCAATCGGGATCGAGGTGCTGGCAATTAGCCTGCTTTGCGTTGCTGGAAAGAGCGGCTGCGCGTGCCCGATATCCCCGATTTGTCTTGAGAGGGGTTCCTTCACTGCATCGAGAACGGCAACTCGTTCGAGCGCTTGTGCCTCCGCCGTTGCATACGTAAGAACGATGGGGAAACTGCTCCTGCGTTCTCCTACCCTCGCCGTATGCGCGATTGCAATGTCGACGACGATGCTGGCCCCGGCTCTGGTCGAGATGTTTCCTGACGCTGATAACGTTTCCGCTGTTCGGTATAGGGATGGGGAGCTCCGTTCAATAGATCGGTATCTAGAGCAGAACGCTGCGAATATGGACGTCGAGGGCAAAGCGGCCCTGGAAGACATGCGGGATGCTCTTTCGGGTTTCGTGTACGCGCCTATGCCTGCGGAGGGGTTTCGAAGCCTTGCGACGTACGAGCGCGCTCGAGGTGAGCTGGGCGCGGCAGATGCGACTCTCCTGCAATCGATCGGAATCGAACCGGAGACTCCTTCTCGTGCGGAGGCGCGCGCCCTTCTGCTTGAGTCGATCGCGAGCTTGCCGGACCCCAAGGTTTACGAGTTAAGTACGAAGATGCCCCCATTAATCCTCCTTTCGTATCTCCAGGCAGCGCTTCCCTCCTTATTTTTGCTGTTGCCCGTGGTTGTCACATCGCTCGCGTGCACCCACCTGCAGTGTCGTTCCCTTCTGGTTCTCCAGATCCCCGCAACAGCGCATGTGCGTTTTCTGACGGCTGTTGCGCTGGCTCTCCTGCTTGGCTTGGTGCTGCTTTTGGTGTCGATGGTTCCCGCTGTCGTTGTGTCCGTGATTAAGAACGGTGCGGGTGGATCGGAGTATCCCGTCGCTCTCATTCGGGCGGGAGCTTCGACAACGTCCATGGTGGGGGAGGCGGTGTTGTGCAGTATTCCGTTGCTGGTCATGGCATACGGCGTGATTTCCGTCGTCGCTGCGTTGACAGCAGCGATTAGCCGCAACCCCGTTGTCACCGGAATGGTTTGCGCGGTTCTCTTGGTGTTGGGTTCGTTGAGCGCTCATGTTGAAAGCGTGGGCATGGGCGTCGCGCTGCTGGCTCCATTCGCCTCGTTTGATCCCGCTTCCCAGGTGGGGACGATTGGGTTCCTTGGGCGAGGGACGAACGCGATGCCTTTTGGAGAGGTCGTCGGCGCATCGGGCGCTCTGCTGGTGGTCTTGGGCGCCGTATCTCCGTTGATGGTGCGCCTGAGTGTTCCAAAGATCGAAAGGGGATGATCTCGATGATTGACCTTCAAACGCTGACGATCTCTTATGGAAAGAAGGTGCTCGTAGATTCGGTGAACGCTGAGTTTGCCCCGGGTACGGTCTACGGTCTCGTCGCTCCGAACGGGCATGGAAAGACGACGTTGCTGCGTGCGATGGCAGGTTTGCCGGGTCCTCGCGTGGACGGGAGCATCGTTCTGGATGAGGTGCAGGGTACGGGTGCGAGAGAGGTCCGTTCTATGATCTTCTATGCACCTGGTGAGGGGACGCTGCTGTATCCCGGATTGCGTGCGGAAGATCACCTCAAGATGGTTTGCGATATGTGGCCGCATGCTCGCGATATCGAAGAGATAGTGGAACAAACGCAGATAGGCGAGTTCGCGAAGATGAGGATCCGCACTCTGAGCCAGGGCATGAAGCAGCAGCTTACCCTGGCGATTGCGTATGCGACGGGCGCGCGGTACCTTCTATTAGATGAGCCCATGAACGCGCTCGACCCCAGCAGGGTGGACTTGCACTCCGAGATTCTCAGGAAGCTGGCCGATTCTGGTACGTGCATCATCATGTCATCCCACATCTTGGATTCGGTCGATAGGCTGTGCGATGAGATTCTGTTTTTGAAGGATGGGGGGCTCATTAGAAGCATTCCGCAAGATGATGCTACGCCGAAGTCTCCTGGATCCCATTTCGCAAAGCCTGCCGGACGCGCCGAGGGTGCGCTAAGCACGTATCGGCGACTCTACGAAAAGGGCGGGTAGAAATGCAAGTTAAAAATCTATGTGGCCAATGTGATGCCGTTAAACCCGCATATCGATACCGTTCAGCCATTCGCCTCGCCCCCGCCGCGCGCATCTTCATTCAATCTGTTACTTTTAATCTAACGATTCTTTGAGGAATGCAGGTGCTTCTGAATGTACTGTCGACTTCTTCTCAAACTAATCCTAAGAGACAAGGCCGTATGGATTTCCACGCTCGTTCTTGCTGCAGCCTTTTCCGTCCCCATTGCGTTCAATTCACCCATCTACGGCCCCTTCTTTATGAAGCAGGGCATGCAGGGCTTTGTCGACGCATTCAATACGCGCGCGCCCCAGGCCAGCGGCACAGACCTATCGCCAGAGCAGCAAGATGACGCTGAGCTTGCAAGATACGCGAACGCCGCCCTCGCCGCTCAAACCGACGCCGCCTTTCTCGACTCTGCCGAGAGCTACTACGCGCTCATGGACGAGGGCTTCCAATCCGGGTCCATCGTGGGGGACCAGGAGACCAATGACGCAGAGCTCGCATATTGCCGCGCTCTGAGCAGCTCCGGCATCGCGGATATCCCGGCCTCCGCAAACGACCTGCCGTTCCTCTCCTTCCTGCCTTACGCCGTTGCCACGGCGCCGTCTTTCCTTCCCTTCATCCCCTTCCTTCTCTCGTCGATACTCGTGCTCGGCGCCACAAGGCCTGCGACCCTGGCGGCGAAGGCGCCCGTGCCCAAATTCCGGCGCCTTATTCAGACCGTGTTTTCGATAATCGTCGCGGGGACCGCGATGCTCCTCGCCGGCCTTGCGCCCGGGAGTATTTACGCCTTGGCCCTAAACGGCTTCGGGCAGATCGGGTACCCGATCGCCTTCTTCCATGACGGAGCGCTCACTACCACGACCGCGGGAAACGTCTTCACGACCATACTTCTCGCGCTGCTCGCGGGTGGAACCTTGATATCCGTTTGCTCCGCCGTCCTATCGACCGCAACGAGGCGCGTCCTCGCGGGCCCCCTTGCCTCCGCGTTGCTTGTCGCGGCCCCGGCATTCCCGTTATTGTCCGATTCGGCACTGGGGCATAATGCCGCGCTCGAGCTCCTGCCGCTGGCCGTGTTCTCGCCTATCGAGGCAACGGGTTACGTAGGATGCTTCCCGACAGAATTCATTGGCTCCGGTTCGGGCGGCGCATCGATGCTTGCCGTGGCCCTGGTATACGTCGCGGTCCTTTTCGCGGTCGGCGCCGTTGCGACACGTTCCCCCAAACAGCCTGGACCCGCGAAAAAGCACCATGGGCTTGAGCTCCTGGACGCGAGCGTGGGATACGGGAGCACGACGATACTTTCGATCGGATCGCTTTCCTTGGGCCCGGGAACGGCGGCGGGGCTCGTCGCTCCCAACGGCTCGGGGAAAACCACCCTTCTTGAAGCGCTGTCGGGCCAATTTCCCACCCGCATCCGCTCGGGAAGCCTGGCGGCAGACGGAATCTGCCAACGTCGATCAGCCGAATTTGCAGAACTCGTCTACCTGAGCTCTTCGGGCAGCGCGGATCTCTATCCCACGCTATCGGCCCTCGAGCACCTTGCTTTCGTTAGGGAGGCGTGGAAATCGGCCGCCGACATCGACTCGCTCTGCGACTCCCTCGGAATCTCCCCATATCTCGACAAGCCGACCCGTAAACTCTCGACAGGAATGAAGCAGCAGGTAAAGCTTGCCATGGCGATAGCGACCGATTGCCCGTACCTCATCCTCGAT
>CABUQW010000030.1 GCA_902493895.1 uncultured Collinsella sp.
GTACCTCATCCTCGATGAACCGCTGAACGGCCTCGATCCGGGAAAGCGGAAAACCTCCTGCGACGCGATGCGCAGCGAGGTGGCGCGGGGACGAAGCATGCTCATTTCAAGCCATCTGCTCGACGACCTGGCAGACCTCACCAACTCGTTCTACTTCATCGAGGCCGGCACGCTCGTGGAAAAGATCAAGTCGTCCTCGCAGACGCTCAAGCAGGAATACCTCGATACATACGAGCGAGGTGAATGACATGATAGGCAAGAGCTATGTAAAGATAGCGATTGTTGGCCTTGTACTTTGTCTTGCAATGGTGCTATGTGCATCATTTGCGAGGTATAGGTCCGAGCAGTCGTTCATCGATGGCGCTGAAAATGGGTTTGGCATAGACGGGATGTATGTCAACGATGGCGCGACCAGGCCGTCTATGGCGATTCTTGCAGGCGAAGACATGGAATGGCAAATCTGTAATGACGATGGCTCTTGTCTGAGTGGTCGTTTGGCCGCAACGAGCGATCCGAATTCGTTTGATCTTCTCGACAATGATGGATCGGATTGCGGTTCAGTTCACCTGTCGTATGCATCACGAGATGGGGTGGACGGCATTCTCTACGTCTCCCACGAGACCGGCGATTTCAAGATGCGCAGGACTAACCGGGTGCCGGCTTTTTTCGAGGAGTGAGAATTCCCGGCGGTCTGCCGATCAGGCCGCCGGGGTATTGAACCCCGCATTCATCCGTACACACACGGATGAATGCGGGAAGTGTCCGGATGAAGTTGATAATCAAGGAAACAAAGCCGTTCTGCCTGGGACGGCTTTGGCTTGGACTTTAACTACAATATCGCAATCGACACTTATCAGCTCGCGCAACGCGCATGGCCAGATCTCGGACGCTGGTGCATGTAGGACCTTCGAGATTTACTGGACATCCAAAACGACGACGCACGCCGCGTGCTCGCCGACTGCGAAGGCGAGATGGCTGTCTACAATGCGATCAGAAACGGCGTGAAGTCCGGAGAGCTTTCTGTGGAACCGCCGCGCCGTCGCGCGAGCCGACCGGGCAACCCGGGCAATCTGGTCCCGGCTCTCCCGGTCGTATTCCTACGATATCGCCCCTAGATCACCAATGTGTCAGATAAAGAATGAGGCAATGGCTATGATCACGCCTACGGCAGATGCAACGACTGCGCCTTTTTTCCTCTCCTTTAGTCCGACGAATAGGGTTGCCGTAAAGTAAAGGGCGGAAATGCAGGCTATGGCAAGCGAAACGAGTTCCTTGGGCGGTTTCAGCAAAAGGTCGCTAGCAAAGAGTAATGCAAGCAGGGCAAAGCCGATTGTGGTCAAGTATCTCGATTGATTTTGCGACTGCATGGCAACTGCCTTTCAGAACATGCAAGTGAAAAGTCGGTACGATGTCATTGCGGTTGCAAACAAGCCGCCGCCAGGACCGGTTGTCACGAGACCGGCGATAACGCATTTTCTCGGTTTCCAGCTCATGACAGACCCCTCTCTCATGGTGCAACGTATACATTATGAGATATACACATTTTGTCCTATAAGCCCCAAGGATGACGATTCCAATACGGACGACGACACCAAAACCGGCATCGACGGCTCCATGGACGATTCGGATTCCAAATAGGCCCTGTTAGTTGAGCCACTTCTTTGCCGGTGTCGTATACGAGACCGCTATACCCGCGGCAATTGCCATCAGGCAACTCGCGATGAATCCGAACTCATACTTCAAAACGTTTGTTGCGGTCAGGGCGATAATCAACACTGTCAGAATTTGCAGAATTATCGTTATTGCGAAGAGATTGATTCCTTGTTTGGCCGAAGTCGCTGAATGAGTTTGGCTTCGTTGATTCAGGTTGAGGCAGACAAGGAAAGCGACCAGTTCGCTTGATAAGGGGCCGACTACATAGAAAAAGATTGCGTCAATGAAGCCAATAGTGTTGTAAGTGTTGTAAGTTGTTTCGCCGGAAAAAACAGCGTATAAAGCATATCCAAATCTTGGCTGATTCATGTATGAGTACGAGAAGACGAAGAGCGTCAATATTGCCACTACCAGAAGTGCATTCAGGATAAATCGCTTGGTATTCATCGGTAGCTCCTTCCGGATGACTCTTATATGTAATTATACAGCAGCCTTTTTCAAAGGATCACACAGTCCTAAATAACGTGCACTTTCGCTGGAGGGCCGCTGTTTGGCGGCCCTCTTTTTTGCACAGGCGCGGTGGGATGGTAATATCGGGCGGGAGTCAGCCGCTCTGATAGAATCGTCCTTGCTGTCGGCAGCCCTCGTGCCGGGCAGAGCCCTCCATTTGATGGGAGGTGATGCCCATGACCGATTTCACCGAGCTCGTGAAGCTCCTGACCGCTATGGTCTCGCTCCTCACGGCCCTTGTCGGCCTTTCCAAGGCACTCAAGCAGGGCTCGAAGCCCAAAAAGAAAGGCCACCGTCGCTAAGACGATGACCCAACTTCATTAAGCAACGGCTCTGCCCAGCTCTCTACAACTTGGGCTGCCGTCGGCACCATTCTACCCTCCTGACAAGGAATTCGTCCATATTTCAAAAACCAAATTGCGTTTGCTATCGAAGTTCATTCATCGTCCATGTACATGAGCGGAACAGCGGAAACCGTTCGCTATGCTCCTGACCGTGCCAAAGAATTACTCGAAACGGGACCACGAGAGTACGATCGTTTGCCGGATAGCCGCCACTACGACGGATATCCTTGATAGTAAGCGCTAGAATGATTTTGCTCCTATGGAGCTCAGCCCCGGCTGGTAAACCTGACGTTCGGCGCGGTGTGCGTGGACGCGCCTGGAGAGCTTGACCTCAAGTACGTTCAAGCCTAGGGGCCTAAGCCCCCCGCGCTCAAGCCTAGGCTTGAGAGAGCAGACTGGCAGGCAGCAACCGGGATATAAACGATTTAGGGGGAGTACTGGCGTACTCCCCTATTTTTTACTGAGTAGCCGAAAAAACGAGGCAACGAGAGGCGATTTAAGGTGCCTGAAAACAGGTACCCCTAGCGGGTATCCAAGTAGGTTTTTTTTGGGGTCGTATTCGCGATTGTGTTAAGCCGTTTACCTGGGCGTTTGGTTTCGAATGGGCGTTTTGGCTATTTTTGCGGTGCGGTTGCCGCTGCGGCAAGACCGGAGCAGAATTATGGAATAGCCCTACGCTCGGCAATGTATCTACAAACCCTGAGCGAGGGGAGTGTCGCATATGCATGCAGCGGCAATTAACCTTCGGGGGGGGGTATCTCCTAGAGGTACTCTTCTCCGAGGCCAATCAATCATCGAGTACGTCCTAATCATCGCCGTCATCGGCCTGGTGATCGCGTTCGCCGGACCCGGCGTGGCGGGGGCCATCCACAACCAGTTCAACCTGGTCGGCAACACGGTGAACAATGGGACGACCGGCGGCACCGAGGGAGGCGCGTCCGGCGGCGGCTCCACAGGCGCCGATTCCGCGACCGTCCAGGCGGCCGTCGCCAAGGAAGCGAAGGACTGGACACTCGACGAGCAGGAGGCGGTTGCCAAAGACCTCGCCAAAAACGGGACTTCGTCTCTCGCCTATGCCAAGGCAAAGGCTGCGATGGACGCTGGGACGAAGTTCTCGGTGAAGCTGACGGACGGCAAGACGCTGACCTACCGAATCATCGGTATCAACCACGACGAACTCGCGGACGGGTCCGGCAAGGCAGGTCTTACATTCTTTACAACATCAACGAATATCTCCTCACGCATGAATCCCGATGGCAAGACTATCGGCGGTTGGGAGAAGTCAGAGCTCCGCGGGAAAATGAACTCGGGTGAAATCTGGAACCTCATGCCCTCAGATTTCCAGTCCAAGGTGAAATCCGTCAGGAAGCTCACGAACAACGTCGACAGCGGTATCGAGAACAAGGACGCCGCCGTGACGGCTACCACCGACAAACTGTTCCTGCTTAGCTATTCGGAAATAGTTGATAACCCCGAAGTAACCGAAAATGGCGCTAAATGGCCGCCGAACAGTTGGCTCAGTAAAGAAGGGACTCAGTACGAAGTGTTCAGAACACCCGAGAATAAAAGTCAACTTGGGAATTCTTTGAGTAACGGCGACGCCTTTTGGGAGCGCTCTCTTCGTCCGACCTACTATAATCCGACGGATTTTCTTGATGTCCTTTCAGGAGGTTGGGCATCAAATGCTCAAAACGCAAAATATTCAAAGGTTGTCTGTCCCGCCTGGTGTTTCTAGCTTGTCTTCTAGCTTGTCTAGCGAAAAGCCCGCGCGAAGTGAACTGCGCCCCAAATCTTGGACGCCCTAAATAGCGACTAGGCCGCGAGGGCCTGATTCCGGTACTCCTCCGGGGTCAGGCCCTTCAATCTTACCTGCCTCCGGCTCGTGTTCCAGTGGACAATGTATTCCTCCAGGTCGCGTTTGAAATCCTCGAACGTCTTCCACTCGCGGCCCCTGTAGAACTCGTCCTTGACGTGGCCGAAGAGCTGCTCGGTGGCGGCATTGTCGATGCAGTTCGCCTTCCTGGACATGCTCTGGACGATGCCGGCGGCCTCGAGCCTGGATGTGTACGAGGCGTGCTGGTACTGCCAGCCCCGGTCCGAGTGCATGGTCGGGGCGGCGCCCTCGGGGATCTTGGACAGCAGCCCGTCGAGCATCCTCGCCTGCTGGGCCATGTCGGGCGTGGTCGATATGTCGCTCGCCACGATCTCCTTGGTGCAGAAGTCCAGCGTCGGGGCCCAGTAGGCCTTGCCGCCGGCCACCTTGAACTCGGTGACGTCCGTCCCCAGCTTCCGCCACGGGGCCCCGGCGTCGAAATCCCTCGCGATCACGTTCTCGAACGTCCTGCCGACGACGCCCTTGTACGAGTTGTACCTGTGGTAGGCCGTCTCGCGTCTGATGCCGCAGCGAATCCCCATCTCGCGCATCATCTTGAGCACGGTCTTGTCGGCTATCACGGCCCCCTCTTCCGCCCTGAGGCACATCGCTATCTGCCGGTGCCCGCAGCCGTTGGCGGTGCGCGAGAAGATCTCGGCGGCCGCCTCCCGGAGCTCGGGGCGCGTGGGCCTCGGCGGGTGCGCGAGGGCGTAGTAGTAGGTCGACCGCTTGAGCTCGGCGCATGCGAGCAGGTGCCCGAGCGCGTGCCCCTCGGCGCGCAGGGCCGCGACCGCTTCGGCCTTCGCCCTGGTCAGAGCCCGTCCCTCTCGACCAGGGCGCGTAATTTTTTTAGGTAGGCCACCTCGGCCTCGAGTCTACGGCACCGCTCCTCGAGCTCCTCCTCGCGGGTCCGCGGCCTCGCCCTGGAACCGCTCGGCCGGCCCTTGGGCCTCGGGCGCAGGGCCTCCGCGCCGCCCCGGCGGTATAGCGCGCACCACTTCTTGAGCGGCGACATCGACATTATGCCGAACGCCGCCATCGCCTCGGTCTTCGTCATGCCGCCGTCGACGACGGCGGAGGCGGCGGCGACCTTCTGCTCGTATGTGTACCTGCCCTGCTTTCCGTCCATGCGCAGCAGCACCTCGCTCCCGAACGCGCGGTATATCTCCTGCCATCTTCTCACGGCTTCCGCGGGAAGCGAAAGGGCAATCGCGGCAGATTTATACCCGTGCCCGAGCTCGAAGAGCCCTATGGCCGCCTTCCTGGCCTCGACATCATGCTTCACCCTCAAATCAACGCGCATAAAGAAAGCCTCCCATTTCTCATGTCCAAGAAATGGGAGGCAGTTCAAAGTCGTGCGGGCTTTTCTTTTGGCAACCGAACGAACGGTTTGAAGTTCGTGGCACAGGTAATCGGGTTGAGGGGAAATGGGGCCATGCAGCGGCTCTCAGAGCACCTGCCACACTCCCCTACGAGCTCCGTTGCCGCAGCGGCAAGACCGGT
Organism: uncultured Collinsella sp.; assembly: GCA_902493895.1. Classification (GTDB taxonomy): domain Bacteria; phylum Actinomycetota; class Coriobacteriia; order Coriobacteriales; family Coriobacteriaceae; genus Collinsella. The sequence continues at coordinate 5,884 of CABUQW010000030.1, forward strand.
GCAGAAATCTGAAATAGCCCTACCCTCGAGCCGTATCTACAAACCCTGAGCGAAGGGAGCCGCATATGCATGCAGCGGCAATTAACCTTCGGGGGGGGGGTATCTCCTAGAGGTACTCTTCTCCGAGGGCAAAGTGTCATCGAGTACGTCCTGATCATCGCGATCATCGGCCTGGTCATCGTGTTCGCGGGACCCGGCGTGGCGGGGGCCATCCGAAACCAGTTCAACTTGGTCGGCAATACGGTGAACAACGGGACGACCGGCGGCGTAGAGGGAGGCGCGTCCGGTGGAGGCTCCGCCGGGGCCGATTCCGCGACCGTCCAGGCGGCCGTCGCCAAGGACGCGAAGGACTGGACGCTCGAGGAGCAGAAAGCGGTTGCCGAGGACATCGCCTCCAAGGGCGAGGCATCGCCGGCGTACGCCAAGGCAAAGGCCGCGATGGATGCGGGAACGAAGTTCTCGATGAAGCTGACGGACGGACAGACGCTCGAGTACCGTATCATCGGCATCAACCACGACGACTTGGCCGACGGCACCGGCAAGGCGGGACTGACGTTCCTCACCACCTCGACGGATATTTCGTCCCGCATGAACGCCATGAAAACCAGCGATGGCGGATGGGAGGCATCCGAACTCCGTGCGAAGATGAATTCGGGCGAGATCTGGAACCTGATGCCCGCCGATTTCCAATCCAAGGTTAAATCGGTTAGGAAGCTCACGAACAACGTCGGCGGCGGTAACGCGAACAAGAATGCCGCCGTGACGGCTACCTCCGACAAGCTGTTTCTGCTCAGCTACTCCGAGATCGTCCCCACCTCCTATTGGGCTTCCGACTACCCCTGGAGCTCCTCCGAGGGAACCCAGTACGAGGCCTTCAAGGGCAAGGTGATGAATAGCTATTCGGACAACCCTGCCATTGCCAGTGGCAGCTATTGGTGGGAACGTTCGGTGCGTCCGGACCACTCTACGTTCTTCCTCCGTGTCCACGCCGGCGGCGATCCGGCGATCAGTGACAATGCGACGGTCTCGAATTGCGTCCGCCTCGCCTGGTGCTTCTAGCCTCAGCTGTTAAGCCCGCACAGGCTGTGCGGGCTTTTCTTTTGGCAACCAAACGAACGATTCTCGTCTTGAAGCATAGTTGTCGGGTTGAGGTGAAATGGGGTCATACAGCGGCTCTCAGAGCGCCCGCCGCACTCCCCCGCCATTACCCCTGCGGCGTCCTCGTATAGAGCCCATCCCGCTTGGCGTTTCGTTGCAGCAGCCCACTTGTCCACCGATCAAGTGAAGTACTGGAATAAATACAGCGACACGCTTGTTCACTATAGTCGCTATATCTGTGTAAATCGCCGCGATAAATACAGCCCGTACTCGGCTGTATACCAGCTACGCGTATGTAGATTCACATCGCGTTAATAAATCGGCTCAAGCGCGTGCAAAACGCGCAAGTAGCCGCAAAAGGCGATTATCGCGTAGGTAGATTTTTGGCACCCTGTTGATTAATCAAAATTAAGCAATTGCTTAAAACAAAAAAGGTCAGGCACTAGGTGCCTGACCTGCAAACTTCTGGTCGGGACGACTGGATTCGAACCAGCGACCCCTTGACCCCCAGTCAAGTGCGCTACCAAGCTGCGCCACGTCCCGAAGCTTTTGTTTGTTGCTCTGCTCTCGCTCGCAACAGGGAGTATATTAACCCGAAACTTTAGACTTGTGCAAGAACTTTTTTACAATTTTTGAAGCAAGTCCAAAATTGTATCTGCGAGCTGGGGTTTTGTTAGTACAGGAAGTTCTTGCGTACCCGTTGTGCTCACAATCCAGGCCTTGTTGGTGTCGGTCCCAAAGCCCGAATCGGTGCGTGAGACATCGTTGGCGATTATTACATCGCACCCCTTGCGGGCCAATTTGCGCTCTGCGTACTCGACAACGTTATCGGTCTCGGCCGCAAATCCGATCACGCATCGCTCGCCCTTCTGGCGCGAGAGCTCGGCCAAAATATCGACCGTCTCGACCAGTTCGATGCGATCCAGGCGCTCGTTGGCCTTTTTGAGCTTATGGTCCGCAGGGGCCGCGGGGGTGTAGTCGGCGACGGCGGCCGCACAAATTGCCGCATCGGCCGTCTGGAAGGCGCTCAGGGCCGCCTGGAGCATCTCTGCGGCGGTCTGCACGCGCACGCACTCCACGCCGCAGGGCACATCGAGTGATGTCGGTCCCAACACGAGCGTGACCGCAGCGCCGCGGCGTGCGGCCTCCCCCGCCAGGGCGATGCCCATCTTGCCCGAAGAGCGGTTGCCAATGAATCGCACGGGGTCGATCGGCTCGTGCGTGGGACCGGCGGTAATTACGATGCGCTTACCCGCCAGGTCCTGTGGCGCGGGGTTGAGCACCTCACAGACAGCCTCTACGATGTCCTCGGGCTCGCTCATGCGTCCCGTGTCCACGTCGCCGCAGGCAAGGTAGCCGCTGCCCGGACCCACCACATGGACACCGCGCTCGCGCAGCGTGGCCATGTTGGCCTGCGTCGCCGGCGCCTTCCACATGCCGTTGTTCATAGCGGGTGCGATCACGATGGGTCGCGGCGTCGCAAGCAGCGTGGTGGAGATGAGGTCATCGGCGACGCCGTTGGCCATCTTGGCGATGATATTGGCCGTCGCGGGCGCCACGACCACCAAATCGGGCTCTTGCGCCAGCGAAATGTGGTGGATGGGGTCGGAGGGGTCGTCGAACAGGCCTACGGCGACGGGCTCGTTGGTAAGCGCACGGAAGGTGAGCGGGCCGACAAACTCGGTGGCATGCTCGCTCATAACGACCTTGACGCGCGCGCCGCGCTTTTGCAGCAGGCGCACGATATTGCACGACTTATAGGCGGCGATCCCGCCGGTAATGCCCAGCAGGATCGTTTTTCCCTCAAGTTGCATTGAATTGTTGGGTGCCGCCGTCATCGCTAGGCTTCCTTGCTCGGGAGTACCAGGAGGCGGTGGCAGTACGGGCAGTGCGTAATCTCGCTGCCGTTGTGGTTGAGGTCGCTCATGGACGATGCCTGCAGCGCGGTGTGGCAGACCGTGGGGATGTTGCCCTGGATGGTCTCGACGGCCAGACCGCGGAACTGCTTGAGCAGACGCTCGTAGTCGGTGAGCACGTCGGCCGGCAGCGTAGCGGCAAGCGCGGTGCGCTCCTTAGTGGCGGCGTCGATCTGAGCCTGCAGGTTGGCAGCCTTGGCGCGGGCGGCCTTGGTATCGGCCTTCACGCCCTCCTCAAACTTGGCGATGATTGCCTGCGCGCGGGCCTCGCGGTCGAGCGCCTTTTTGTGGGCGACAACGACGTCCTTGCGGGTGTGCTCAATCTTGTCCAGACGCTTTGCCAGGGTGGCAAGCTCATTCTCCAGGTCCTGCACCTCACGGTAATCAGAACCGTCGACGTGGCGCTTCTTGGCGGCTTCGATGGCGTTGTTGGTCTGAATCTCGGTGGTGTTGAGATCGTCGAGCTCAATGTCCAGATCCTTGCGCTGGGCGTAGAGCTTGGTCATCTCGGACTTGAGCTTCATATAGGTCTTGCGCTTGGAAGCGAGCTCCTTGAGCTCCGGCATATTGGCAAGTTCGCTCTTGTTGCGGGCGAGCTCCAAATCGATCTGTTGCAGCTTGAGTAGCGTAGCGCCGGCGCTCATAAGTTCTCTCCTTTTGTCACAGTCCACCATTGGCAAGGGTTCAGTATTTTAATCGCATGACGGGGGTTGACCCCGGCGTCAACTGCAGAGTTCATCAATATATCAACGAACGGCTCCTCGGAGCGGTCGTGGCCGAGCAAGATGACGCCCAGACCGCGCAGAGCGAGGTCTTGCGCCACGTGGTAGCCCGCCTCGCCCGTCACGACAACATCTGCGCCCGCGGCGATGGCGAGCTCTCCAAAGTCGCCCAGGGAGCCGCCCAAAATGGCGACGGTTCGGCACGGGTGCTCGGCTTCACCCCAAACGCGCGGGTTGCTGCCGAAGGCCGTGGCAGCACGGGTGGCAAGATCGCGCAGCGTGCACGGGTCGTTGAGCGTTGCAAGTGCGCCCAGGCCGGTGGCTTCGGGGTCGTCCACGTGCTCCAGTGAGCTCACGGGTGCGGCACCCAGCAGCTCGCTCAGGCAGAGGCAGGCTTCGTGCGAGCGGTCCAGGTTGGTGTGGAGCGAGATAATGCTCACGCCGCATCGGGCCGCCTCATAGAGCGCCGCGCTGCACTGGGGACGCGTGGCATCCGCCGGACAAAACGCCTCGGGCGCCTTGATATAGATGGGGTGATGCGTCAGCAGCACGTTGGCGCCGGCCTCCTGGGCGCGGTGCACATTGGCTTCGGTCGCATCGAGTGCGCAGGCAACACCGGTAATCTCCGCGGCAGGGTCGCCGACGGAGAGTCCTACATGGTCCCAACTCTCGGCATCGGTCTTGGGATAGCGTGCCAGCAGCGCGCGCTCAAGCTCGGCGGCGATCATGCGGCGCCTACGATCGAGAGCAGCGTCTGGGCAAACTCGTCCAGATCGTCCGGATTCACGCGGTCGTCAAAGGAAATGCGCAGTGCGCCCAATGCCTGCTCGCGACCGATGCCCATCGCGCTTAAAACATGGCTCGGGTCCATGCTGCCGCTCGAGCACGCCGAGCCTGCCGATACCTCAAAGCCGGCGGCGTCGAGCTTGATGATGAGCTCCTCGGAGTCCATGCCGTCAATGTAGATCGACACCATGCCGGGCAGACGATCGGCATGCGCATAGTCGCCCATGGTGGCGTGAATGCGCGGGTGGGCCGTAAGCGTGGCGTAGAGCTTGTCGGAAAGGGCTTGCAGCTTCGCGCGCTCCTGGGCCACATAGGGCGCCAACGTGTGGGCGGCAGCGGCAAAAGCCAGCTGCGTGCGCAGATCCTGCGTGCCGGCGCGACGGCCGGCTTCCTGTCCACCACCAAAGATGCGCGGACGCAGCGGCGTGCGGTTCTTAAGGTAGAGTGCGCCGGATGCCACGGGACCGCCAATCTTGTGAGCGGCGACGGACATGGCGTCGACGCCCAGCTCGGCGGCATCGAGCGGAATATGCAGATAACCCTGGATGGCATCGGTGTGGAACAGGGCGCCGACAGCATGTGCAGCGGCGGCCAGCTCGCGGATGGGCTGCACCACGCCGGTCTCGTTGTTGGCTGCCATGATGCTCACGAGTGCGACGTCGTCGCCGAGCAAGTCGCTCAGCGCGGCAGGCTCAATATAACCTGCACGGCAGGGCTGCACCAGGTCGACGGTAAAGCCGGCAGCACGCAGCAGCGGCAGGTTGTCCAGAATCGAATCGTGCTCGATGGCAGATACAATCACGCGGTTACGCTTACGGTCGCGCTGACGGGCGCCTTCGGCAAGACCGAGCAGTGCCAACTGGTTGGCTTCGGTGCCGCCGTTGGTCAGTACAATCTCGGACGGGCGAACGCGTACGCCAAAGCTACGGGCGATCTCGCGACGTGCCACTTCCAGGCGCGCAGCGGCCTTGCGTCCAAGCGAGTGCAGCGAGTTGGGGTTGACGCCGGCAAGCTCGCTGTCGTCGTACTCACGCTGCGCAAGGAGCGCCTCGGCGCGCATGGGCGTCGAGGCGGCATAGTCAAGATTCACGGGTATGCGGTTTTGACCTGCGGTCATAAGAGTTTATGCCTCCTGTGCTGCCTCGTTGCCCAGCTTCTGCAGCAGTGCAACCTCGGCAGAGGGATCTTCGGACTTAAATACGGCGGAGCCGGCTACGAGTACGTTGGCGCCGGCCTTGACGACCTCGGTGATGTTTTTGGAAGAGATACCGCCGTCGACCTCGATCATGGGCGCCACGCCGTGGCGCTCGCACATGGCCTTGAGTTCGTGGATCTTTGCGATGGTGCCCGGGATAAAGCTTTGGCCGCCAAAGCCGGGGTTCACGCTCATGAGTAGCACCATATCGACGACGTCGATGATGCTCTCGAGTACGCACACGGGGGTGGCGGGGTTGAGCACCACGCCTGCCTTGACGCCGCGCTGCTGCAGATGGGTGAGCGTGCGGTGCAGGTGCGTGGAGGCCTCGTAGTGCACGGTGATCATGTCGGCACCGGCGTCGGCGTACCAATCGACCGTTTCGTCGGGGTTCGACACCATCAGGTGCGCGTCGACCGGTACATCGGTGGAGCGCTTGACGGCCTTGAGGATGTCAACGCCAAAGGTGAGGTTGCCGGTAAAGTGACCGTCCATAACGTCGAAGTGCACGTAGTCGGCGCCGGCGATTTTGTCGAGCTCGCCCTTGAGGTTGGCCATGTCGGCCGAAAGTACGGACGGAGCGATTTTAATGGAACCCATGGTAGAAGCCTTTCTGCGTTAGTCGGTGAGTCCGTAGAACTCTTGAGAAGGGACGCGATCGGTAAGAATCTCGAGTGCCCTATCCAAAGTAACACCGTTGTAGAGCGTTTGCTCCACGGCAAAGGTGAGCGGAATGTCTACGCCCAGTGAACGGGCGAGCTCGCTGACGCTGCGGGCCGCGACGGCGCCTTCGACCACCATATGCGTGCGCGTCTGGTACTCGTCGAGCGACACGCCATGAGCGAACTCGTAGCCAAAGGTGCGGTTGCGCGAATGCTCCGAGGTGCAGGTGGCAATGAGGTCGCCCATGCCGGCAAGCCCCATGCAGGTCATAGCCTGCCCGCCGCGGGCATGCACCAGACGGCTGATCTCGGCCAGGCCGCGCGTCATGATAAGGGCGAGCGTATTGTCGCCCGCACCGGTGCCGGCGGAGATGCCACATACGATGGCGATGACGTTTTTCATGGCACCGCAGACCTCGACACCGGTCATGTCTTGCGACAGATAGATGCGGAAGGCCGTGGACAGGAGCAGTTCCTTAAAGGTCTCCCCTATCTGCGGATCTTTGCTTGCGATGACGGCGGCAGAAAGTCCGCCGCGGCAGATTTCCTCAGCATGGTTGGGGCCCGAGAGCGCCGCCACGCGCGACTCGTTGCCGATCTCGCTGGCGATGACCTCGCTCATGAGCAGGCCGGACTCGGGCTCAATGCCCTTGGTGAGGCAGAGCGCCGGGGTGTCGGCGGCGATGAAGGGTGCTGCCTGATGGCATACACTGCGCAGGTGCGTAGATGGCACGGCAAAGATGATGGCCTCGGCACCGTCGAGCGCCTGCGCCAGGTCCGTCGTGGCGACGACGTTGCCGGGCAGCTTGTAGCCCACAAGGTAGCGGGGGTTGCGGTGCTCGCCGTTAATGCCGGAGGCCGTCTGCTCGCTGTGGGCCCACATGGTCACGCGCTCGGCCCGCGCGGCGGCAAGGCCCGCGACGGCGGTTCCCCAGGAGCCGGAGCCAATCAGCGCAACATTCATGACTCTCTCCTACTTATCGTCGGGCTCGGTGACGCGCTTGGTAAACGAGAGCTTGGACTCCTTACCGGTCATGAGCTTTTTGATGTTCGCGCGATGGGCCCACACTACGGTGATGCCGATCATCGCCATGCAAAACTTGAGGCCCAGGCTGCTGTACGGAAAGACCGCACAGGCAGCGATGGGAAGACCAATGGCGGCGGCAAGCGAGCCCACCGACACAAACTTGGTGATGGCGACGGCAACGATAAACATGCCCAGCAGCGACAGGCCAATGGGCCAGTACCAGGCAAGAATCACGCCCAGGCCCACGGCGATGCCCTTACCGCCGTGGAAGTTAAGGTAAGGCGAGAAGATGTGTCCCCACACGGCAGCCAGGCAAATGACGCCGATCATCCAGTCACCGGCGGCACCGGGAGCCATGATGCTCACGGGGAAGCCATAGCCCACGCTCGCGATGAGCGGACGCGCGATAAGGACGCAGATGGCGCCCTTAAGGCAGTCGAGCAGCAGCGTGAGCGCGGCCACCTTGGGGCCGGCCACGCGCAGCGCGTTGGTGGTGCCGATGTTGCCGGAGCCCGCCTTGCGAATGTCCGTGTGGTTGAACACGCGGCCCAGGATCAGGCCAAACGGAATCGCTCCGATAAAGAACGAGACCACGGCGCAGATGGCGGTCAGCAGGATCGGATTAAGCATCCTTTTGCTCCTTCTTCCTAAAGAAGAGTCGAATGGGCGTACCGGAAAAATCGAAGGTCGAGCGCATGCGGTTCTCCACGTAGCGCTGGTAGGTGTCGTTGACCAGGTCGCTGTGGTTGACAAAGAACGTAAACGTCGGCGGGTTGACGCCCGTCTGGGTCACGTAGTGCATGCGCAGGCGGCGCTTGCCGTCCACCACGGTGTGGCCAAACTCGCGCAGGTCGGTGAGGAACGTGTTGAGGCGCGAGGTGGAGATCTTTTGCGAGCGCGTCTTTTCGGCCGCGTCGACCATCGCCCAGATCTTCTCGACGCTGCGGCCGGTCAGGGCCGAGATGCGCAAGTACTGAGCCCAGGGAGCCATGACGCCCAGACGGCGGTCGATGGTCTCCATGCAGGCCTCGCGCTTGCGGTCGTCGTCGAGCAGATCCCACTTGTTGAGCAGCACCACGATGGCGCAGCCGCGCTCGATGGCCAAGCCCATGACCTTCTGGTCCTGCTCGGTGACGCCTACGGAGGCGTCGACGACGAGCAGCGCCACGTCGGCGCGGTCGATGGCACGCAGGCCGCGGACCATGGAGTAGTACTCGATGTTCTCGTACACGGTGCTCTTCTTGCGAATGCCCGCGGTGTCGACCATGCGGTAGTGCTTGCCGTTGCGCTCGACGACGGTGTCGATGGCATCGCGCGTGGTGCCGGCAATGTTCGACACGATGGAGCGGTCGGCTCCCAGGATGCGGTTGAACAGCGACGACTTGCCGGCGTTGGGGCGGCCGATGATAGCGACGTTCAGCGCGTCGGGGAATTCATCGGCGACCTCGTCCTCTTCCTCGGGGAGCAGGGCCACGATATCGTCGAGCAGGTCGCCCGTGCCATGTCCGTGCAGGGCCGACAGCGGCGTGGGCTCACCGATGCCAAGTGAATAGAACTCCCAGATGTTGTCATTCTCGCGATCGGGGTTGTCGAGCTTGTTCACCAGCAGAAAGACCGGCTTGTCGGAGCGCTTGAGCATGCGAGCGACCGACTCATCCTCCTCGGTGACTCCGGTGCGGCCGTCGACCACAAACAGGATGACGGCAGCTTCCTCGGCGGCGGCGAGCGCCTGGTCGCGGATGGACGTGGCAAACACGTCATCGCTCTTGAGCGGCTCAATGCCGCCCGTGTCGACGATGGTGAACTCGCGGCCGTTCCAATCGGCCGTGTGGTACGAGCGGTCGCGCGTGACGCCGCGAGACTCGTGGACGATGGCGTCCGAGGTCTGGGCCAGGCGGTTAACGAGCGTGGACTTGCCCACGTTGGGGCGTCCGACGACGGCGACGATAGGTTTCATCTGCTCTCCTTTAATGGGTAGGGTCAGCGGAATTAGTAGAGTCGGCAGGCACAATGCCAAGGATGTGCTCCAGGGTATCGAGCAGCTCATGCGGCATGGTCGACACCACATGAACCTCGGCGCCGCGACCGGTAAGGCTTGCGAGTAAATCGTCACGATGATACTCGTCAAGCGTCATGCCGTCAGCGTTGAACATGAGCTTAGGCACAAAGAGCATAACCCCCGACAGATCTTGGGGCAGCTGCTCCAGAATGTCACACGCGACGATGAGGCCGGTCACGTCCACGTTGCCGCCAAAGTAGCGGTTCTTGATGGCTGTGACGGTGCCGCCGAGACCATGCGGCGACTCCACAAAGCGCGCCACGGTGTCGCGCGCGCTGGCGCCGGAGAGGCACAGAAGGCGCTGGTTACGCTCGGCGATGGCCTCGCGGACGCGGGCCAGACGCTCGGCGTCGGCGGCAAGCACGTCGTCGGTCTCGTCCAGATACGAGCGGATCATGCCAATGCCGTCGTAGTACTGCGGGTAACCGTCGTAAAAGTCTGCCTCGGGAGGATCGATGCCGGCGTCCAGATAGAACTCGTCGCTCATCTGGAAGGTGTGGCGGCCAAAGCGCTCATAGGCGCGGTCCTGGAAGGGCCTGATCATGGCGATGGTCTCGCGCGCTAGCTCGGGTTTGTCGCTGTAGGACCAGCTAAAACGGTTCTGATGCTTGGTAAAACCGAGCGGCACAATGCCCAGGCTGGTGATTTGCTCGTGCTCCTCGCAAAAGCGCAGGGTCTTTTCCAGCTCCTCGCCGTCGTTCATGCCGGGGCACAACACGATCTGCGCATGAATCTCTATGCCGGCGGCCATGATGGCCTCGAGCACATCCATGCCGCGCTGGGCGTTGCGGCCCATCATGCGGCGGCGGACGTCGGGGCTTACGGCGTGGACCGACACGTTCATGGGGCTCATGTTGCGTTGGATGACGTTTTGCACGTCCTCGTCGGTGAGGTTCGTGAGCGTGACAAAGTTGCCCTGCAAAAAGCTTAGGCGATAGTCGTCATCGCGAATATAGAGCGTGGAGCGGCCGCCCTTGGGGAGCATCGTCATAAAGCAGAACACGCAGGCGTTCACACAGGTGCGCATGCCATCGAAGATAGGGCCATCGAACTCAAGGCCCCAGTCCTCTCCTGGGAAGCGGTCAAGCTCCACGGGGGTGACGGTGTCGTCGCGCGGGTCGAAAACCTCCAGCTCGACGGTGTCGTCGTCGGCTTCCCAAAGCCATACGATCATGTCGGTGAGCTGCTCGCCGTTGACCGTGAGCACGCGCATGCCCGGCTCGATACCCACATCCCATGCGGGCGATTCGGGACGCACGTTCTTAACGAGCGCGCCCTCACCCGGCTCGGGGTCGCGGCTGCGCCCGTAATCGGCCACCTCGGCGGCGTATGCGGGTACGGTCTGGTCCATGATTAGTGGCAAAGCTCCTTGATGCGCTCGACGGCGCGTTCGATGTGTTCTTGCGGGGTGGAGGCTCCGGCGGTGATGCCGATGTGGCGTGCGTTGACAAACCATGCGGCCTCGATCTCGGACGCCTCCTCGATGTGATGCGTGTGCTCGCAGGCATCGGCGCAGATCTGTGCCAAGCGGCGGGTGTTGCCCGAGTTCTTTCCGCCCACGACGACCATGCAATCACAGCGGTTGGCAAGGGTTGCCGCAGCCTGCTGGCGCTCGCTCGTGGCGGCGCAGATCGTGTTGATCACACGCAGCTCCTGCACGCGCGGGGTGATAGAGGCCACAACCTCGGCCAGGTTCTGCGCGGTCTGGGTGGTCTGCACAACCAGACCCACCTTGCCCTTGAGTGGCAGCGCGTCCGCATCGGCAGCGCAACTCACGACTTGAGCGTCTTCACCTGCGTGGCCCAGAATGCCCTCGACCTCGGGGTGGCCCGGCTCGCCCACGACGATTACGCGGTAGCCCTCGCGCACCAGGCGCTCGGCCGCCACATGGACCTTCTTCACGTAGGGACAGGTGGCGTCGACCACGGTAAGGCCGCGCTCGCGTGCGGTATCGATTACCTGCGGCACCACGCCGTGAGCGCGAATGATCACGGTGCCCGATGCGGCATCGTCCAAGGTGTCGGCCAGACCAACGCCTGCCTCGGCGAGCTCGCGCACTACGATGGGGTTATGGATGAGCGGACCCAGCGTGTGGACCTGAGTGCTCTCCCCTGCCTGCGGCGCGGCGGCCAGCGCCATGTCGAGCGCGCGCTGTACGCCGTAGCAGGTGCCCGCGTGGGCAGCGATCTCGATGGTGGGGACGACCTCCTCAGCGGCGGCCGCAGCGGTGTTCATGACGTTCTCACCCATGGCTAGAACCTGCCCGGGTGCTCGGCGCACAGGTCGTCGCGCATGGCGTATACGCGGCTCATGGCCTCGGACTCAAACCATGCCAGGCGTTCCTTGCGCTTGAGCTCGGCCGGAGCATCGGATAGCGAGACGGCCTTGCCGGCACGGATCCAGCACTTCTTGGGGCGCATGAGCTTTTTGCCCTTAGGCGTAATGTCGGACCAGCCACAAATGGCGAGTGGGTTGACGGGCGCCTTGCCCATCTGGGCGATGAGTGCAAAGCCGCCGTGGACCTCGGGCTTGATCTCGCGCGAGCGGATGCGCGTGCCCTCGGGGAAGATCAGGACGTCCTCGCCGCGCTGCAGCGCATGCTGGGCGGCGCGCAGGCACTTCATATCGGCAGTACCGCGCTCCACGGGGATGCCGCCTACGCGGCTAAAGGCCCAGCGCACAATCTTGCTCTTGGCAAACTCGGACTTAAAGATGGGGCGGATGCGGCGACCGCCAAAGAACAGCGCCGTCTCCACGGCCAAGAGTTCGGCCATCGAGGTATGGTTGCAGATGACTACGCTGCCGCGGCCTTCCTGGCGCTCAAACAGCAGGTTGGCGTCTTCGACCTTCCAGCGCCACATGAGCTTGGAGAAGACCCACAGGATGCCCATGACTACGGCGACAGTGCCGCGGATGAGCGCCGGGAACTCGGCGTAGGGGGCGCTGTAGTAATCCTCGGGCGTCTGTTTAAACAGGCGCATGGGCTACCTCCTTTGGTTGATGAGATCCTCGATAATCGAGACGACCTCGTCGATGGTGTGTGCGGTGGAGTCGACGTGCACCGCGTCCTCGGCGGGCACGAGCGGTGCGACCTCGCGGCTGCTGTCGAGCTTATCGCGCTGCTTGAGGGCGTCGAGGGTCTCGTCGACCTCGGCCTCGAGCTGCTCTGCGCTGAGCGGTTGGGCGTCGTTTTGGTGGCGCTGCAGCACGCGGCGGCGGGCGCGCTCACGCGGGTCGGCGGTCAGGAACACCTTGACCTGCGCGTTGGGAAATACGACGGTGCCGATGTCGCGACCCTCGGCCACGATATCGCGGTCCTCGGCGGCGCGGCGCTGGTGAATGAGCATGGCGGCGCGCACGCCCGGGTAGGCCGAGACCTTGGACACGTTGGCGTCGACCTGCGGGGTACGAATGGCGGCCGAAGCGTCCTGGCCGTCAATGGTCAGGCGCGTATCCTCGCCGGTGCCGTTGGTAAAGCGAATCTCGATCTGCTCAGCGAGGGCGTCGATGGCCGCCTCGTCGTCCAGATCGATGCCGCGGTCGAGCGCGGCGAAGGTGACGGCGCGATACATGGCGCCCGTGTCGAGCTTGTTAAAGCCCAGCTGGCGGGCGATCTCCTTGGCGATGGTGGACTTGCCGGAACCGGCGGGGCCGTCGATGGCGACGATCATGCAATGCTTCCTTTCGATGGTTGACGTGCTGGTATGGTTCGCGGGCGCTGGGGCGCGGCGGGTTGCCTAGCCCGTGTAGCGCTCGCGGTAGGTGTTGCGCTTGGGTGCGGAGCCGTGGCTGCCGTGGTGACGCATGCGGCTGGCGGGCGCGTCTTGGGGCTTACCGCCGTTGCGCTTGGCGCTCGCCTGCTTGGGCGGGATGCCGCCGCTTTTAAGGATCTGTACCTCGCGGTCGGTGAGCTCGCGCCACGAGCCCTTGGCCACGTCCTTGAGCTCCAGGCCGGCAAAGTTGCAGCGATGCAGGCGGATTACCGGATGGTGAATCTTGCTCAGCATGCGCTTGACCTGGTTCTTGCGGCCCTCGCGGATGATGACCTCCACGGCGGTGGTGCCGGGCTTTACGCCTTGTGGTGCCACGGCCTCTGCCTCGCGCGCGTTGATGACGCGGCAGATTGCCGGCTGGCACAGGCCGTCGTCGAGCTCGATGCCACGGCGGAGCGGGTCTAGATCGCGGTCGGACAGCTGGCCGTCAACGAGTGCCTGGTAGGTCTTATAGACATGCTTGCTGGGGTGCAGCAGGTCCTGCGACAGGTCGCCGTCGGTGGTAAAGAGCAAAAGGCCTGTGGTGTCGCGGTCCAGGCGGCCCACCGGGAAAAGTCCCGGAAAGCGGTCGCGGGGGACCAGGTTGGCCACGCAAGGGCGCTCCTGCGGGTCGCTCATGGTGGTGAGGTAGCCGGTCGGCTTGTAGAGCATCAGGTATACGGCGCCCTGGTTGAGCTTGACGGGCATGCCGTCGACCTCGATGTGATCGCGGTCGACGTCGACTTTGGTGCCCAGCTCGGTCGCGACCTCGCCGTTAACGGTCACGCGGCCGGCGGTCATCAGGTCCTCTGAGCCGCGGCGGCTCGCCACGCCCGCTCGTGCCAAAAAGCGCTGCAGGCGCATGGTGTGCGGATAGACGGGCTGGGCGTCGGCTGCGGGTACTGCGTTGCCCATGGCGCGCGTCTCCCCCACTTCGTTAGTCCTCGTCATGCAAATCCTCCGAGGTCTCGTCGACGTCCAGGGTTTCCAAGCCCTCGACTGCATCAACATCTTCAACATCGGTATCGAGCAGTTCGCGCTCTTCGTCCAGGTCCTCGGCCTGCTCCTCGAGCGTGGACTGAATACTGCGGCCGCTCAGGCGCTCGCGGATAAACTGACGCGACTGCTCATCGGGGGCAAACTGCTCCAGGTCGGGCAGGTCGCGGGTGGAGCGCAGGCCGAACTTTTCCAAGAAAGCGTTGGTCGTGCCGTAGATGATGGCCTGACCGCGCTGGGGGTCACGACCGAGCTCGCGCACCAGGCCCTTGTCCACGAGCGACGCGATGACGCCGTCAGAATTGACGCCGCGGATGCCCTTGACCACCTCGCGCGTCACGGGCTGGTGGTATGCGATGACGGCCAGTGTTTCGAGCGCCGCCTGCGACAGCTTTTGCGTGTCCCAGCTCAGCACATAGGCCTCGACCACGTCGTGGTAGGCGGGATGCGTAAACAGGCGCCAGCCGCCGGCGACCTCGCGCAGCTGAAAGCCACGGTTGGCCTCCTCGTACTCAACCTTGAGCTCGGCGAGCAGCGATGCGCACTCGCCGGGGGCGATATCCAGTGCGCCGGCGAGCGCGGGCGCACTCACCGGGTCGCTCGACACCAGCAGCAGCGCCTCGAGGGCGCCTTTGAGGCTGTTTGCCTCCAGCGTGGAAAGGGTTGACATGGTTGCGGCTCCTATTCGGTGAGATCGGGGCCCTCGCCGGGCACGTATGCCTCGGCGCCCTCGACTCGGTTGATGCAGATGGTTCCAAAGATCTCGTCCTGGCTCAGCATGAGCGAGCCGCGCTTGGCAAGCTCAAGCATGGCCAGGAAGGTGACGACGAGCTGCTCGGTGGTGGCGTCGCCGTCAAGCAGCTCACGGAAGGTGCAGGTTTGGTGTGCCATGGTAAAGCGGTCGACTGAGGCCACCGTCAGATCGAGCGGTACTCGATGCGGCGCCACGTGCTCGGCTTCCAGCAGGAAGGTCTGACGCTTGCCGTCTAGGTCGGCACAGATAACGGCCAAGCCGCGCAGGGTGATGCCGGCAAGGTAGTCAGGCATGAGCCCCAGGAACTCGGGGTCGGGGCCGGCCACACGCGGGTGCATACGGCTTTCGGCCTGCATACGGGCACCGAGGGCCGCAGCCGCGCCTTTAAACTGCTTGTAGGCAATCAGGCGCTGGATCAGGACCTCGCGCAGGGCGTCGCCGTCGAGCGTGCTGAGCTCCTCGAGGTCTTCGTCGAACTCGCCATCATCGTCATCGACTTTGCGCGGGGCCTCCTGCGGCACCAGAGAGGCGGCCTTGATGTCCAAAAGGGTTGCTGCGACCA
This sequence comes from uncultured Collinsella sp., assembly GCA_902493895.1. Lineage (GTDB taxonomy): Bacteria > Actinomycetota > Coriobacteriia > Coriobacteriales > Coriobacteriaceae > Collinsella. The sequence continues at coordinate 21,413 of CABUQW010000030.1, forward strand.
GCAAAAAGTCGCTCGCCACGTCCAGGTCCAGCGCCTCGATGCGCTCGGCCTCGGCAAGGTATTGCTCGGCCACCTCGCTGATAGAGATGGCGCCGATATCAACTTTTTGGCGGGTTACCAGCTGCAGCAGCAGGTCGAACGGTCCGCTGTAGACCTGCGTCGACACGCGATACGACATCTTCGACCTCCTTTGACGGCGCCTTCGCGGCGCGGTTTGGGTGCATGTTACGACCGTTTTGCACGGTCGACCTGTAAGTTTACCTTAGATGCCGGCGATTGCGAAGTTGAGCAGCTGCTCAGCGAGCGGATACACGGTAACGTCGAAATAGCGACCGATCACGTCGATGCCGGTCCACATGGGCAGCAGGTACAGCACCAGGATGAGGATGGGCATAGCGTATTGCTGCAGGTGGTAATAGTTGTTGAGCGCCTTGCCTTTGAGGAACGGCACGATTATCGACGAGCCATCGAGCGGCGGGATCGGGATGAGGTTGAAGAACGCGAGTGACAGGTTGACCACGATAAACGTGGCGCCGAAGTTCATGATCTGCGACGCCAGGGCAAAGGACATGCTGGTGTAGAGGCTGCCGTACGTTGCGTGCATGAGGGCGGCCGCGAGGCACGCGAGTGCGATGTTCGACGCGGGGCCGGCCGCGCTCACCAGGACCTCGTCGCGCTTGGGGTGCTTGAGGTTGTTGAGGTAGACGGGCACGGGTTTGGCGAAGGCGAACACTGGGCCGCCGGCCGCGAGCATGAGCAGCGGCAGGATGATGGTGCCAAACGGGTCGATATGGTTAAGCGGGTTGAGCGAGACGCGCCCGCGCGAACGGGCCGTCTTATCGCCGAGTGCCCAGGCCGCCGCGGCGTGTGCGCTCTCGTGGATCACGATACCTATGATGACGGCGACGGCGCTGGCGAGCAGATTCATGAGGTAGCTGCTGGACATGGCGCTCCCCTAGCGGACGCGACGCGAGGCGCGCGTGAGCAGGTAGTCGGCCGCAAATAGGATGACGGCCACGATGGCGTAATCCAAGCGGAACACGCCGCCAAAGGGCGAGGTGATAACGCCGTAGCCGGCGATGGCGCTCGGCAGGGCGCGTGAAAGCTCAACGACAAAGCCTACGATCTGCAACTTGGCGGTGAGGCCGCTAAAACACAGCAGCACGGTCATCGCGCTCATAAAAATGCCGCAGATGCGACAGGCGATGGCGATGATGCTCATCGCCACGGCAGCGGCTTTACGAGAGTTCACGCGCGGTCTCCTCTTCGATCTGGGTGGAAAGCTCCAGCCATTCGTCCTCGAGCTTGGGTAGCTCTTGCTTAAGGCCGTTATATTCCCCCAGCGCGGCGTTGAACTTGTCTTGATCGGCATAAAGCTCTTCGCTTGCCATCAATTCCATAAGCTCGTCATAGCGGGCGCGCTTTTTGTCGAGCTCCGTCTCGATCTTCTTGAGCTGGTTACGCACGCCCTTGAGCTTTTTGTTGAGCGCTGCGCGGGCCTGAGCCTCGGCGCGCTTCTGCTCCTTGGTCTTTTTGCCCTCGGCAGGCTTGGGGGCCGCAGTGGGGCTATTGGCCTGAGCGGCGTTGGCGGGCTTGGTGCTCTTGCTCGCCGCCGGCGCGCTCTCCCCTGCCGCCTCGGCGGCGGCGCGGGCTGCAAGATCCTCGCGCTTGTAGAGGTAGTAGTCGTAGTCACCGTCGTAGACCGTGACCTTGCCGTCGCGGATGTCGATGATACGGTTGGCCACGGCGCGTACCAGGTGCTCGTCGTGGCTGATCAGCACGATGGTGCCAGGGAAGTTTTGCAGGGCGTTCTCGAGCATGTCCACCGAGTCGATGTCGAGGTGGTTGGTGGGCTCGTCCAGGCACAGGAGCGCCTCGGGGGCAACGAGCATCTTGGCGAGCGCCAGGCGCGCCTTTTCGCCGCCGGAGAGGACGCGAACCTGCTTCTCGATGGAATCGTTGTCGCTAAACAAGAATGCGCCCAGCAGGCTGCGCTGCTGCGGCACGGTCCACTTGGGCGTGACGGTGTCGATTTCTTGCAGGACTGTATTGGACTCGGTCATGCCCTCGAGCGCGTGCTGGGCGTAGTAGGCCACGCCCACGTTGGTGCCCAGGTCCCGGGTGCCGGTGGTGGGCGGCTCCAGGCCGGCGAGGATCTTCATGAGGGTGGACTTGCCGGCGCCGTTGGGGCCGACGAGTGCCACGTGCTCGCCGCGGTAGAGCTTGAGGTCGATGTCGCTGTAGATGTGCTTTTCACCGTAGGACTTGGACACGCCCTCCAGGCCCACGACCATGTCGCCGGAGCGCGGCGGATCGGGGAACTTAAAGTCGATGTGCTTGTGGCCCTCGGGCAGGATGACGAGCTCCTTTTTGATCTGCTCGATCTTGCGGATGCGCTCCTGTGCCTGGGCGGCCTTGGTGGGCTTGTAGCGGAACTTGTCGACGAAGACCTGCATGTGAGCGATGTCGCGCTCCTGGGCGGCGCGCTTAGCGCGCATCTGCTCCAGGTTGTCCTCGCGCTGCTTGAGGTAGCTGCTGTAGTTGCCGGTGTAGGTGGTCACGCGGCGGTTCTCGAGTGCGGCGACGTGGTCGACGCAGGCGTCCATGAAGGCGCGGTCGTGGCTGACGATGAGCACGGCGCCGTCGTAGTTGGCGATAAAGCCGCGCAGCCACTGGACGCTCTCGAGGTCCAGGTGGTTGGTGGGCTCGTCCAGAAGCAGCAGGTCGGGGTGGCGCAGAAAGAGCTTGGCGAGCGCGATGCGCATCTGCCAGCCGCCCGAGAACTCGGAGCACGGGCGCTCAAAGTCGGTGACCTTAAAGCCCAGGCCGGACAGGATCTTGCGGGCGTTGCTCTCGAGCTCGTAGCCGCCCAGATGCTCAAAGCGGTCCTGGACCTGGCCGTATTCGTTTAGGAGCGTGTCGACGTCCTTGCCCTGCTCGGAGAGCTCGGTGATCTGGGCCTGCAGCTCGTTAGCGCGCTCGCCCATGCGGCGGATTTCCTTGGCGGCGGCCATGACCTCGGCAAGGATGGTGGTGTCCTTGTGCTCCAGATTAGTTTCCTGCTCTAGGTAGCCCACCTGGCAGTCCTTGGCGTACTGGACCTGGCCGGAGTCGGGACTGTCGATGCCCATGATGATTTTGAGCATGGTGGTTTTGCCGGCGCCGTTGGGGCCCACGAGCGCGAAGCGCTCGCCGGGGTTGATCTGGAAGGACGCGCCGCTAAAGAGGACGCGTGCGCCGAAGCTTTTTTCGATCTTGTCGACCAGGAGGATCATGGTGCCGCCTTTGACCTTGTGTGCCTATATGAAAAAAGGCCCCAACTTGCGTTGGAGCCTCATTCAATGCTCGGGTGGAGACGAGGGGGATCGA
>CABUQW010000031.1 GCA_902493895.1 uncultured Collinsella sp.
CGAGAGTACTGCGGGGTCAGCCCGTGGGAGGCCAGGGCGCCGCTGACCGGTGGACGGCACCGAGCCGTCATCGAACTGAGAAGGGGGAGGCCTCGCGGCCTCCCCCTTTTTTGCGTTTGTGGGGCGTAAATGACTCAATTACACTAGACGATCTTATTGTTTTTGGTATTGAACTTTTATCTAAAGAAAATAAATCGAATAACAAGGGCAACTGCTATGGCCACAATGATCAAAAGCAGGATTGTCAGTCGATGCTGCTTGCGTCGTTTACTTGATGAAACGAAGATTGATTTTCCCTGTTTTGGCGTTTCGAGATAGCGAGCCGAATGCGTCAAGGTTTGCTTTGGCCGAGGACCTCTTTGTTGATGAGTGTCGGATGCTTTCATCGGCTCATCACTAGCTGCGCTGTTTTTAGATAATGGTGCGTCTTTCAGATATACAGGGTCTCCCGAGGCGACGCCCATATGTTTACGTCCCGTTTGGGCATCCTCGAGCGTTTGATATCGATTTCTCGTCACATACTCGGGCTCAGGATCATTAATGGGCTCTTGCGAGATGTGGGGGCGATGGAACCGTGGCGGCTGCGTGGAAGTATCTTCCCCCTGCGTCTGCATAAACATTTTGTTCTGGTTTTGGTCGTCCATGATGCCCTTTAGCTCGTTACCAATAACGTGTACGCGCTCATTGTAAGCCCCCTGTTATTTGTAGCCGCGAACATACTCGTTATTTAAGCTCTGGTTCAAAGAACCTTAACCTTATTTAAACCTGAGTCAAACACACTTAGATATGCTTATAGTACTGGACTCAAAAAACTTTATAGTCGATGTATATATGAGCACTGGGTGGGCATATATAAGAGCGTCAAAAGAAGTCCCAGTCACCTAGAAGATGGCTCGGCAGTCCTTAAAAGGAGTGGTAAACATGGCAAGCATGGTTCCTTATCGTTCGGTTTTTGGCGTTCGTCCTTCTGCTAGCTCGCTGTTCGATCTGTTTGATGATATGACCGACCTTGCAAACAACTCGATTGCTTCCAAGGCGTTTCCCGTTGATGTTGAGGATAAGGGCGACGGCTATGAGGTCAAGGCTTATCTGACCGGCGTCGCCAAGGACGATATCGATGTCGAGCTTAACGAGGGCCGTCTGTCCATTAGCGTGAATGTCGAGGAAGATGAGGAGAACGAGGGTAAGAACTTCCTGCAGAAGGAGTTCAGCTCGTACAGCGCGACGCGTGGCGTGTATCTAAAGGACGCTTCGAGCGAGGGCCTCTCGGCTAAGTACGCTGACGGCATCCTGACCGTTACGGTTCCCAAGATCGTCGAGAAGAAGAACGTTACGAAGATCTCCATCGACTAACTTCGTTGGTGTTCTGCGCTATTAAAAGACAGCAAAAGGGGCTGGGAAGCGATTCTCGGCCCCTTTTGCTGTCTAGGACAGTCTATTGAATGGTTACTGGCCGATGCTGGCTTGCGGGGCGTATCGAGAGTTTTCGCGATCCTTGGAGAAGGGTTGCGGAGCTGCCGACCTCGTCATCCAGGGTTGCGGTCAGAGCTTTGGCATAGCTTTTGACGGTAAGGCTCGGACGATTGTTATCTTGGCTGATATGCATGGCAATGAGCTGTTCGGTGCGTTCGGTAACAAGTTCGCGCGCGGCTTCGGCGGCTTGGCCATTGGAGAGGTGTCCCCTTGCAGACAGGATGCGCTCCTGAAGAAAGCGGGGATATTCTCCCTCGCGCAGCATGGTCACATCGTGGTTGCTTTCGAGTGCGAGGACTCGACAATCTTCGAGGGTGTTCATGGCTTGGCTCGATAGCTCTCCGGTGTCGGTGGCAAAACCGATGGAATCATCGAGGGTGTCGAATCGATAGCCGACTGGATTGATGACATCGTGTGACGTTGAGTAGGTTTGCACGTGGATGCCGGCAATGGATAGGGTGTCACCGGGATCGAATTCCTCGACAGGCAGATGAGAAAGATTTTCTTTGTTCGAAAGAGTGCCCCTGCTGGCAAAGAGGGGGCCGTGCCAGTGCTTGCACCAGACATCGAGGCCCTTGATGTGATCGCTATGCTCATGAGTAATGAGAAGAGCCGAGACGTTGTCTGTCGAGAGCCCCAGTTCTGCCATGCGCTTTAATGTCTCGCGGCGAGACAGTCCGTCATCGACCATAATGAGCCCCTGCGGGCCCTCGATGAGTGCGCAGTTGCCTTTAGAGCCACTGCCGAGGATATGAAGGTGCAGGCAAGACATAAGATTCCAAAGGATACAATGGGTGCGGACGAATAGAGGAGGAAGCGAATGCCAACGGTATCACAGCATTACGGACACCATGCCGTGCCTGGGGCAGTCGATGAGACCCGGACGAGGCAGCAGGCAGCTCCTGTCGTGCTCATGGTATCAGGCGGCGCGGACTCGACGGCACTGCTTCTTATGGCGTGCACATCAAAGCTGGATATCCAAGACGGACGCGGTGTTGCCCCCATTGCTCGCGAGCGCCTGCATGTGCTGCATGTAAACCATCATCTGCGCGGCAAGGCGTCCGATGGCGACGAGGCCTTTGTGCGTGAGCTTTGCGCGAAATATGGTTTACCGCTGTGCGTGGAGCACGCTTATTTTGATGAGGAGTCGGGCAATATCGAGGCGGCTGCGCGCGAGGTACGTTATGCCGCGGCGCGAAGGTATGTTCGCGCGCTTTGTGCCAAGACGGGGGCGCCGAGAACGGCGGCGCGCATTTGTACTGCCCATACCTCTTCGGACCGTGCGGAAACATTTTTGATGAACGCCATTAAGGGGTCGGGCCCGGCTGGGCTTTCGGGCATTCCCCGTCGAAGGAATATCGTGGTGCGCCCCTTGCTCGACCTAACTCATGGCGAGCTCGTGGGCTATCTGCAGGTACATGGTCAGCCGTGGCGTGAGGACGAGAGCAATGAGGATATCTCGTATCTGCGAAACTACGTGCGCCATCGGGTAATGCCGGTGGTGGCACAGCGTAATGCGAGCGTGTGCAAGACGATTGGCGCCGCCTGTGAGATCTTGGGTGACGAAGACGCGTTTCTATCCCAGCTGTCGGCGCAGGCGTTTCGAAGCTGTTTGCGCAAGGAGGCGGCGGGTGCGCTGGTGCTCGATGCCAGACGCCTTGCTGCGGCCGAGGTGGTAATCGCGCGGCGCATCGTGCGACTGGCGATTAAACGCATCGATCCGGACGCTCGTCCAGAGATGCGACATGTGGAGCGAGTCCTTTCCTGCGTTGCCGAGGGCGCAGGCTCGGTCACGCTTCCGGCGGGAATTGACGCGCGCGTCGAGTTTGGCATGCTGGCGTTTAAGGCGCCGGTGGCTCGTGAGGGCCTGGTTGCGGACTGGGTTACCGTACCCGGTCGTTTGCCGTTGGGCGGGGGACGCATGCTGGTCGCAGAGCCGATGGCCGTTGAGCCGGGATGCGATATCGTGCGCCGCGCTCGTGAGCTTGCGGCTGCCGGGGAAGTGACAGCTTTAGTAGACGCGGCTGCCCTGGGTTTTGCCGACAGCGATAGTGAGCGGATCCTGGCGGGCTCGCGTGGCGAGATCCCTGCCGAGGCGCGATTGGCGCGCCTGTGGGTGGATGGTCCCGCACCGGGAGACGTGATGTGTCCGTTAGGGATGAGTGGCCGAAGCAAGAAGGTATCTGACTTGCTAGGCGAGGCCCGCATTCCCGTTTCCGAGCGCGCCGGCGTGCCCATGGTGAGGACGGCGCCGGGAGGTGCCGTGGTGTGGGTTGTCGGAGTTCGCGCGGACGAACGCTTTAAGTGCACGGCGGCGACGCGTGTGGCCTATCTGCTTCGCGTGGTTGATGCGGATTAGCCCCTCGCACCAGCTGTTCTGTGCGGCGTTGACGGTATTCCCGCGCTGATAGTGCGCGGGCTGGAAAATATACCCCGTGCGCTGCTAGAATGTGTAGTTCGCGTCCATGCGGCGGTGTGTGGGCGATTAGGCACAAGAAAGGGTTGTCATGGCTTCTCAACATCCGGATATCGAGAAGGTTCTGTTTACGCAGGAGGATATCGACGGTATCGTCTCTCGTTTGGGCGAGCAGATTACGCGCGACTACGCGGGTAAGGATCTGGTGCTGATCGCGGTTCTGCGCGGCGCAGTTGTCTTTATGGGCGATCTGATGCGCAAGATCGAGCTGCCGACCAACATCGATTTCATGGCTGTTTCGAGCTATGGCGACGGTGTGAAGTCTTCGGGCATCGTGCGTATCATTAAAGACCTGGATATCGACATCCGTGGTCGCGACGTACTGATCGTCGAGGACATTCTGGACTCGGGCCTGACCCTCAAGTACCTGATGAAGAACCTCGAGAGCCGCAAGCCCGCTTCGCTGGAGGTCGCTGCCTTCCTGTGGAAGGACGTTGAGAACCGTACCTCGGCCATCACGCCCAAGTATGTTGGAACCCATTGCCCCGATGCCTTTGTGGTGGGCTACGGCCTCGACTATGCCGAGCGCTATCGCAACCTTCCGTATCTGGGCATTTTGAAACCGGAGGTTTATTCGTAAGATGCCCGACGACCGTAACGACAACAATTCCCAGACTCCCCGGGACCCAAAGATCCCGGGGATGCCCGGAGGCAAGAAGCCCACGCGTACGGGCTGGCTGTATTTTCTTTTGGCTTGCGCGCTTCTGGGCTATGCCTTCTTTAATATGGGCTCCGGCTTTGCCAACTCCAGCAATACCGTTAAGCTCGCGACAAGCGAGATGGTGAGCGCCATCAAGCAGGATCGCGTCGAAGATCTGACCTATACGGTTCAGGACGGAAGCGTGACGGGTCATTACTGGAAGACGAAAAAGGACAAGGGCGACACGAGCGAGCTCAAGAGCTTTTCCTCGACCTATGTCGGTTCCGATTCGCTTGCCGAGCTCATGGCGGAGCACCCCGAAACCAAGTATATCGTCAACACCAACGACCCCGATTTTTGGGGCGATTTGGCGATGAGCGTGCTGCCGACGATTGCCCTGATCGCCATCATGTTCTACTTTATGCGCCAGATGATGGGCGCCAATAATAGGAACATGCAGTTTGGCAAGACCAACGCCAAAACCAACGAGGCTACGCGTCCCAAGGTCAAGTTCGAGGACGTGGCCGGCGTGGACGAGGCGGTCGAGGAACTCGAGGAGATCCGCGACTTCCTGAGCGATCCGGACCGCTATCGCAAGCTGGGTGCCAAGATCCCGCGCGGCGTTTTGCTGGTGGGCCCTCCGGGTACCGGTAAGACGCTGCTGGCTAAGGCCGTTGCCGGCGAGGCGGGCGTGCCGTTCTTTAGCATCTCGGGTTCTGACTTTGTCGAGATGTTCGTGGGCGTCGGCGCCAGCCGCGTGCGCGACCTTTTTAAGGAGGCCAAGTCCCAGGCTCCGTCGATCATCTTTATTGATGAGATCGATGCCGTGGGACGTCAGCGCGGAGCCGGTCTGGGCGGCGGTCACGACGAGCGCGAGCAGACGCTCAACCAGCTGCTGGTCGAGATGGACGGTTTTGAGGAAAGCGAGTCGGTCATCCTGATCGCCGCAACCAACCGTCCCGATATTCTGGACCCGGCATTGCTGCGCCCCGGTCGTTTTGACCGCCAGGTCACGGTTGACCGTCCGGACGTAAAGGGCCGCGAGCAGATCTTGCGCGTGCATGCCGAGAACAAGCCGATGGACGAGGACGTTAAGTTTGAGAAGCTCGCCCAGATGACCGTTGGCTTTACCGGTGCCGATTTGGCGAACCTACTCAACGAGTCTGCGCTGCTGGCCGCTCGCCGCCATCGTTCCGTGATCTCGATGGACGAGGTCGAGGAGTCGATGGAGCGCGTGATTGCTGGACCGCAACGCAAGGGTCGCGTGATGACCGAAGCCGAGCGCACCACGATTGCCTACCATGAGAGCGGCCATGCCCTGGTGGGTCACATCCTGGAGCACTCCGATCCGGTCCACAAGATTTCGATTGTCAGCCGCGGCCAGGCTCTGGGCTACACGTTGCAGCTTCCGCAGGAGGACCACTTCCTCAAGACCAAGAACGAGATGCTCGATGAGCTTGCCGTGTTCTTGGGCGGCCGCGTCGCCGAGGAGCTCATGTGCGATGACATCACGTCGGGCGCGAGCAACGACCTGGAGCGCGCGACCAAGATGGCGCGCGAGATGGTTACGCGTCTGGGCATGAGTGAGGAGCTGGGCACGCAAGTGTTTGGCGAGGCGCAGCATCAGGTGTTCCTTGGTCGCGATTACGCCGATCACCAGGATTACTCCGAGGAGACGGCGCGCCGCATCGATATCGAGGTTCAGCGCATCATGCGCGAAGCCCATCGCCGTGCGGTCGGGATTCTGGATGCCCGTCGCGATCAGCTCGATCTGATGGCGAAGGTGCTGCTTGAGCGCGAGACCGTCGAGGGCGATGCCGTGAATGCTCTGCTCGATAACGATTGGGACGCCTACCTTGAGCGCGAGGGCGATATCCTGGCGGCCAAGGAGGAGCGCAATGCCAAGGCGGCCGGCATGCCGACCAAGAAGCGCGCGCCTCGTATGAGTGAGGAGGAGCTGGCGGCTGATGCCGCGGCCTTTGCGCAGGCGGCCATGCAGGAGGATGCCGAAGCCGCATCCGATGTTGCCTGCGATGACCGTGCCGTCAACGCCGATGCCGATGCCGACACCGACAAATAGCCCTTGTAACAAAAGCCTCCGCGGGGAAACCTGCGGAGGTTTTTTCTTTTGAGCGATATGGGGCCGTCTGTTGATTGGGGACAGACTTAAATGAGCGTTTTCACGCATTTAAGTCTGTCCCCAATCAACATTGCTGCGGCACTTTGCTCGGCTAAAGCGTACAATAGCGCCTATGCGAAAGGGGAACAGATGATCAACGAAACTATGTATGCTCGCGGTGCGGAAAGCTCCATCATCCGTGAGATTTTTAGCTATGGCCTTGAGCGCAAGGCGCAGATCGGTGCGGAAAACGTATTCGATTTTTCGCTGGGCAATCCGAGCGTTCCAGCGCCCGCTGCCGTGGCTGAGTCGATTAAGAAGGCCCTGGAGCTGCCGAGCGACCAGCTGCACGGCTACACGCCCGCACCGGGCCTGCCGCAATGTCGTGCCGCTGTGGCCGAATCGCTCAACCGCCGCTTTGGCACGAGCTATGAGGGCAAGGATGTCTTTATGACCGTGGGCGCCGCGGCTTCGCTCACCTGTACGCTCAACGCCGTTACGAATCCGGGCGACGAGGTTATTGTTATCGCCCCGTACTTTCCGGAGTATCGCGTTTGGATTGAGAAGGCCGGCTGTACGTGTGTCGAGGCGCTCGCCGATGAAGATACGTTCCAGCTGAGCGTGGACAACGTGCTCAAGGCGATTACCGATAAGACGACTGCCGTCATCATCGACTCGCCCAACAATCCGACCGGTGCCGTATATACGCGCAACACGCTGACGCGACTGGCCAATGTTCTGCGCGAGGCCAACGCTCGGCGCGATCCCGAGAATCCGATTATGCTCATCTCGGATGAGCCGTACCGCGAGATCGTATACGGTGCCGAGGTGCCTTGGGTGCCCTCGATCTACGAGCACACCATCGTGTGCTACTCGTATTCCAAGTCGCTGTCGCTGCCGGGTGAGCGCGTGGGATGGATCCTTGTTCCCAATACGAATCCTCAGGCAGATCGTCTAATGCCCGCCGTTGCCGGTGCCGCCCGTACGCTGGGCTTCGTGTGCGCGCCGGCGCTCTTTCAGCGCGTAATTATCGACTGCATCGATGAGCCGAGTGACGTTGAGGCCTATGCTCGCAACCGCACGGCGCTTACCGACGCACTGGCGGAGTATGGCTACACCTATGTTGAGCCGGATGGCGCGTTCTACCTATGGGTGAAAGCGTTGGAACCCGATGCGAATGCGTTTTGCGAGCACGCAAAGAAGTATGAGTTGCTTGCGGTCCCCTCGGACAGCTTTGGTATGCCGGGCTGGTTCCGCCTGGGCTACTGCGTGAGTTACGAGACGATTATCAATTCGCTACCCGCTTGGAAACAGTTGGCGGACGAGTATCGTTAAAAGTAAAGCGCTCTGCCTACAATGTTTTACGTGAAACGGGGTTTGGTGTTAAGCCGGACCCCGTTGTCATGGACGTTGTGTCTTTGGGATGGAGTGGTTTTACGACTATCGAAGGCTATGCGTACAATGAATATAAGCGACGGCCGTGCCAGATAAGGAGACCTGATGCCCTACCTGCTTTCTTGTGACATTCATACCCATACGATGTTCTCTGCGCATGCATATTCGACCATTGAGGAGAATGTGTACTGGGCGGCAGAGCGTGGTCTGCAGGTGCTCGGATCTGCCGACCATCTGAGCTCTATGGTTACGGCTTGCCCCAATGACCTGCGCAGTTACCAATTCTTTATCAACCAGGATATCTGGCCGCGCATTTGGAGCGGCGTGTTGGTGCTGCGTGGTGCCGAGGCCGATATCGTTTCGCTGGACGGAAGCCTGTTTGGCGAGGACACTCCTGTCACGTTCGATATCGCCGGCGATTCGTACGGCCGTCAGCATTCACTGTTCGATTTGGTTACGCGTAATTTGGATTATTTGGTTGCAAGCGTGCATAATCCGCAGATTGCTGAGGGCGCGACGCTGGCCCAGACGACCGGGATGTATATCAATGCCCTGGAGCACCCCAAGGTGTTCATGCTGGGCCACACGGGGCGTTCGGGCGTGCCGTTCGATACCGACGAGGTGCTGTTGGCAGCTAAGGCCAAGCACAAGATTATCGAGATCAACAACCATAGTCTTGAACGCGGTGTCGACACTGAGCATTGGGCTGTATGCCGCAAGATCGCCGAGCGCTGCGCCGAACTGGGCGTGGGCATTGGCGTGTCGACCGATGCCCACATTGGCATGGCCATTGGCAAGCTCGATCACGCGCGCAAGATGCTCGACGAGATTCACTTCCCGCTGGATTTGATCGTGACGCGCGACCGCGAGACGCTGCTGTGCGAGATGGCGGCAGCCGGCGTGTGCAATCTGCGCAATGGGATGTAGCGGAGTTTATAAACCAAGCGAAGGGGGCGGCCCAGACGGGTCGCCCCCTTTCTTGTCCCAAAAATCTACTGAGGTTGGTTAGCGGCGTTCGAGGACCGCTACGGTTTCGGTGTGGTCGGTGTGAGGGAACATGTCGACGGGCGTGATCTTGAGCAGGCGATAGCCTCCGTCGAGGAGCTGATGCAGGTCGCGCTCTTGAGTTACGGGGTTGCAGCTGATATAGGTGATGCGGCGCGGCTTAAGCGCGCAGGCAGCTTCGAGGAACTCGGGCGTGGAGCCGGCGCGCGGCGGATCGATGGAAAGGACATCGACTCGCTCGTTGTTGTCGGCGGCATCTAGGATGTAGTCGGTGGCATCGTCGGCCATAAACCAAGCGCTGCGGGTGAGGCCGTTGAGCTCGGCATTACGACGTGCGTCGGCAATGCCGGCGTGGTTACGCTCCACGCCAAGCAGCATAATGCCGACGCCCTTGTCCTGGGCGGCTTTGGCTGCGCACAGGCCGATAGTTCCGCTACCGCAATAGGCATCCATGAGTACGTCGCCCTGCTGCAGGTCCATGCCGTCAATCGCGAGCTGATAGAGCAGCTCGGTCTGCTGCGGGTTGGTCTGGTAGAACGCGGTGGGGGAGATATCGAATTCGCAGCCGAGCAGCTGGTCGCGCATGCACTCGGCGCCATATACAATGCGGGTTTCCTCGCCGAGGATGGCGTTGCCGGGACGTCCGTTGATGTTTTGGGCGACGGTGACGATGTGCGGATTGAGTGCGGCGACAGCCTCAAAGAACTCCTGCGCATGCGGCAAGTCGCGCTGAGCGGTCACGAGCGTGACCATGACCTGGTCGGTACGCCAACCGCAGCGGACGACGGCATAGCGAAGCAAGCCAAGATGCTTGTCCTCATTAAAGGCGGGAATATGCAGCCGCTCAGCTTCGCGTGCGATGCCGTTGAGAATCTGACGGGCGCCCGGTGCCTCGACGGGGCATTCGGGTACGGCAACGATCTTGTGCGTGCCGCGCTCAAAGAAACCGCAACGGACGGCGCCCTCCTTACCGGGAGCAAAGGGAGTGGCAGCCTTATGACGAAAGCCACGCGGCGCAGGATATTTGCCCGGGTCGCCCAGGGTGACACCCATGCCACGAATAGGATCTACAGCAATGCCCTCACGCTCACAAAGCGAAGCAAAAAGCTCCTCCATAGCAGCCTGCTTGGCGGCGAGCTGCTTCTTATAAGGACGATTGAGTGCCGTACATCCACCGCAAGCTTTCATGATGGAACAAGGAGACTTGGGATCAACGGCCTTGCGCGCAGACGAAACCTGATCTTTATGCGAGCGCTTGGAGCGAGTCTGAGATGCCTTGACCTCGCTCCGACGAGAGTCAGAACGCTTGGTCTTAGCCCTGTTCTTGGTCGATTTGCTTTTTGCAGCTTTAGAAGACTTGGATTTCGTAGAAGATTTCTCCTCCTTCGACCCCTCAGCCGCCTCGATCAAAGCACGACGAGCCTTACGCTCCGCACGAGATTCTGCCATCAATAACTCCACTAATTCATGAATTAAAGCTGCAAGTATTGTACCGTGCCAAGCCAGCAGACGATATACAAGCGGTTTAATCGTGTCGGTGATAAGCCCAACGACGGTTGCCCGCCGCGTGAGGGGTGTGGGGGTTAAGTTTATCGCGAGTTCCGCACGAACAGGAGGCCACTTAATGTGGCCTCCGTCGTGAGCAGGACTGTAGAGCAGGAAACTTAACCCCCACACCCCTCACGCGGCGGGCAAACTCGCCTTGTGCTCTATCACGCTAAAGTGTATGATGCTGAACGTTACACGATTCACTTTACTTAACTAAAGTACCATCAAGGGGGATACCATGAATACCGATATGTCTCGTCGTCAGTTTGTTGGTCTAGCCGGCTCGCTCGCCACGGTGCTTGGCCTTGGTCTTGTCGGTTGCGGCGGTGGTGCCGGCAAGGGCTCCGCTGCCGGTTCTGCCGCAGCCAAGGATGTGAAGGGCGCTGCGGAGTCCAAGAAGCTCGTGGTGGGCTTTGATAAGTCCTATCCTCCGTACGGCTTTGTGGGCGATGACGGTGAGTACACGGGCTTTGACCTCGACCTTGCCAAGGCTGTTGCCGATAAGCAGGGCTGGGAGGTCAAATACGAGGCCATCGACTGGGACGCCAAGGATACGCTGCTCAACTCGGGTGCCATCAACTGCATCTGGAACGGCTTTACCATGGAGGGCCGTGAGGACGACTACATGTTCTCCGAGCCGTACATGCTCAACGAGCAGGTGCTGGTGGTAAAGAAGGATGCGGGCATCAAGAGCTGGGACGATCTTGCCGGCAAGACCGTGATTACCCAGACCGATTCCGCTGCGCAGGATGTGCTCGAGGGCGACCAGAAGGATCTGGCGGCGACGTTTGCCACGCTCGACACGATCGGCGAGTACAACACGGCCTTTATGCAGCTCGAGAGCGGCGCGGTCGATGCCGTGGCTTGCGACCTTTCGATTGCCCAGTATCAGCTTGCCGCCAAGCCCGATGCCTATACACAGCTTGATGAGCCGCTGTCCAGCGAGCACTACGCCGTCGGCTTTAAGAAGGGCGACACCAAGTCGGCCGACGCCGTGACCGAGTCGCTCAAGGCGCTCTACGAGGACGGCACGGTCAAGGACCTGTGCGACAAGTATTCAAGCTATGGTCTATCTTTCGATAATTGGGTGCTCAAGTAATGTCTATTCAGATCATGATGCAGATGCTTGGCCAGGGTTTCTTGGTCAGTTTGCAGTTGTTTGTGCTGACGCTGCTCGGGTCGATTCCACTGGGAATCCCCGTGGCGTTCATGCGCATGAGCAAAATCGCGCCGCTTCGCTGGATTGCGCGCATCTATATCTCGGTTATGCGCGGCACGCCGCTCATGCTGCAGATGTTTGCCATCTACTTTGCCCCGTACTACGTGTTTGGCATTTCGCTCACGCCCGATTCCAAGTGGACGGCGTGCGTTGTGGCGTTCATCATCAACTATGCCGGCTATTTTGCCGAGATCTATCGTTCGGGCCTGCAGTCCATTCCGCGCGGTCAATACGAGGCTGCCGAGGTGCTGGGCTACTCGCGCATGCAGACGTTTCTGTATATCGTGATGCCGCAGGTCGCCAAGCGTATTCTGCCGGCGATGGGCAACGAGATCATCACGCTGGTCAAGGACACGTCGCTGGCGTTTGCCATTGGCGTGGGTGAGATGTTCTCGACGGCCAAGGCGCTGGTCGCCTCGCAGGTGAGCATGGTGCCGTTTGCGATCGCGGCGCTGATCTACTGGATCTTTAACTTTGTGGTCGAGATGCTGCTGGGCGCCGCCGAAAAGAAGCTGGACTATTATCATGACTAACTCAGTGATGAAAATCGAAAGCGCGCGCAAGGCGTTTGGCGGCAATGAGGTGCTCAAGGATATCTCGCTCGAGGTCAAGCGTGGCGAGGTCGTGGCGATTATCGGGCCTTCGGGTGGCGGCAAGTCCACGCTGCTGCGGTGTGCCACGCTGCTCGAGACACTCGACGGAGGCTCGCTCTCGTTTGGTGACCTTGCCGTTGCGACGGATGCGGGTTCGGGCGCGGTCTATGCGAAGGGCGATGTGCCCAAGCGGGCACGCTCGCGATTCGGCCTGGTGTTCCAAAATTACAACCTGTTCCCGCACTATACCGTGATGAAAAACATCATCGATGCTCCGATTCGCGTGCTCAAGCGCCCGCGCGAGCAGGCTGAAGCCCGCGCTCACGAGCTGATTGCACAAATGGGGCTGACGGGCAACGAGAACAAGGTGCCGTGTGAGCTTTCGGGCGGTCAGCAGCAGCGCGTGAGTATTGCCCGCGCCCTGGCGCTCGATCCGGAAATCTTATTCTTTGACGAGCCGACCTCGGCGCTCGATCCCGAGCTGACGGCCGAGGTGCTGCGTGTCATTAAGGACCTGGCGGCGCAGAATATGACGATGGTAATCGTGACCCACGCGATGCAGTTTGCGCGCGATGTTGCCGACCGCGTGGTCTTTATGGACGGCGGCCGTATTGTCGAGGAGGGCCCTGCCGAGCAGGTCATCGACCATCCACGCGAGCAGCGTACCTGCGAGTTCTTGAGCCGTATCGAGGGGTAGGCTCAGCTATTTACTCAACTATTAAATTGAGGCGAAGTCACCGCAGGTCTTACGGCCTGCGGTGGCATTTTATTTGCATCGGCGGGGTTCAATAATCGCCTCGCATGCGTTCTTCTTCCTCTCGCCGCCTGTATCCGTACGTGCGCCGAAAGGTGTGCATGGACGGTCGCCCGTGAGGGTAGGGTGGTGGCATAGGACATTTGGAGGGTGAGTCGGCTCGGCTGCCGACCATGCTGCTCCCGGGACGGCACCGACCGCGAACTCTCCCCGTTGGCGTCGCGCATCGCGCGCGACCCTGCAAGGAGGTCATCATGGGTGCTCCCAAGACCGGCAACGTAAGGAACGTGGTGCTCGTAGGCCAAGGCGGGGTGGGCAAGACCTCACTCGCCGAGGCCATGCTCCACCTTTCCGGCAAGACCGCCCGCCTGGGCGGCCACGACGGCACCAAGCCCACGCTCGACTATGACCCCGAAGAGGTCAAGCGTGCATTTTCCATTTCGACGACCATTGCACCGATCGACTGGAAGGGCGCGCGCATCAACGTGCTCGATGCCCCGTGCTACCCCGATTTTATCGGCGACGCCTTTGCCGCGATGAGCGTCTGCGAGACGGCGCTGTTTGTGGTCGACGCCGAGGCCGGCCCGCAACCGACGACGGTTAAGCTTTGGTACGCCGCCGAGGACCTGCGCCTGGCGCGCGCGGTGTTCGTAAACCGCCTGTCGCGTCCCGAGGCCAGCTTTGCGTCCACCATGGAACTGCTGCAGGAGCGCTTTGGTACACGCTTGGGCGCCGTGACCCTGGGCTGGGGCGAGGGCGAGGACTTTAACGGCATCATCGACCTGGTGCGTATGAAGGCGCGCCATTGCAACGGCACCGAAGCCGTTGAGTCGGAGATTCCCGAGGAGTATCGTGCCCAGGCCGAGGAGGCCCATGACCATCTGTGCGAGCTGGTGGCCGAGGCTGACGACGAGCTGATGATGAAGTACCTGGAAGGCGAGGAGACGCTGACGCAGGAGGAGCTTGAGGGCTTGTTGTCCAAAGCGATTGCTGAGCGCATCTTTGTGCCGGTCTTTGCGGGCGATTGCATTCAGGAGCAGGGCGTCAACTCGCTGATGGACGACATCGCCACGTACTTCCCGGCGCCGACGGACTACGGTGAGATGCCACTCATCGACGGCGATTCGCTCAAGATCTCGAGTGACGATGACCGCCCGGTGGCGTTTGTGTTTAAGACTCTGGCCGATCCGCAGCAGGGTCGCATCAGCTTTATCAAGGTACTGACGGGCACGCTTGAGCCGGGCCTTGAGCTGATCAATGCGCGCACACGCAAGGGTGAGCGTCTGGCTCACCTGTATGTGATGTGCGGCCGCGACATGACCGAGGTCGGCCACGCTTATGCCGGCGACATCATCGTGGCGCCTAAGCTGGCGGCCGAGACGGGCGATACGCTCTCGATTACCGGCAAGGTAGAGGCGGCGGCGTTCAAGTTCCCCAACTCGCAGTATCGCATTGCTATCGAGGCCGAGAACCGCGGCGACGAGGAAAAGCTCTATACGTTTATTGAGAAGGCATGCAAGGCCGATCCGACCATGAGCATCGATCGTGACGAGGAGACCGGGCAGACCATCATCTCGGCGGTGGGCGAGGCGCAGGTTTCGGTGCTGCTCAATCGCCTTGAGGACCGTACCAAGGTCGTGGCCAAGAGCGTGCCGATCCGCATTCCGTATCGCGAGACCATCCGCCGCACGGCAAGTGCTCAGGGCCGCCACAAAAAGCAGACTGGCGGTGCCGGTCAGTATGGCGACTGCTGGCTGCGCGTTGAGCCGCTCATTGGGCCCGACGGCACGAGCGATGGCTATGAGTTTGTGGACGAGGTCGTGGGCGGCCGCATTCCGCGCTCGCTGATCCCCGCCGTGGACAAAGGCGTCCAGGAGACCATGAAGGACGGCATCATTGCCGGCTACCCGCTCACGGGCATTCGCGTGGCCGTGTACGACGGCTCGTATCACAGCGTCGACTCCAACGAGATGGCGTTTCGCGCGGCGGCTCGCATCGGCCTGCGCAAGGCATGTGCCGATGCCGACCCGGTGGTGCTGGAGCCCATCGAGGAAATTACGGTGACGATCCCCGAGAGCTACGCCGGCGCCGTGATGGGCGACATCTCGGCATCGCGCGGTCGCGTGACGGGCATGGAGACCGATGAGCGCGGAGACACCGTGGTTATCGCGCAGGCGCCGCTGGCCGAGCTGACGGATTATTCGACGCGCCTGCGCTCCATCACGCGCGGCACGGGTGACTTTACCATGAAGCCCGCGGGCTATGAGCAGGTGCCTTATGACGTTCAGGCCAAGCTGGTCGAGCGCTATGAGGAGGGCCGCACCAAGTAGCGTGCGGTTTTGTCTGCAATGAAGGTGCCAATGCAAGGGCCGCTCCGGGTAATCCGGGGCGGCCCTTTTTGATCCCTGGGGAACGGAGGAAAACGGATCATTTTGGGTTTTGGGGCAGCTTGGTCGGCGCTAGTCTCCGGATGCCTGGTTGCGGCCGGTGGCGTAGTCGATCTGCACGTGCGGCTGCAGGTTGTAGCAGTACACATGGAAGCACAGGGTCTTGCCGTGGTCCTCGACCGATTGCGCCTCAAGTCGCACACCACGGCAGACAAGTTCCTCTTCGTTGTACATGGGCGTGACGCGGTAGAGCACATGGTTGCCTGTGTCGTGGATGTAGTCGAGGATCTGCTCTTCAAACGGCAGCATGCCCGTTTCGTTGAGATAGCGCGTACCGGTGAGGAGATTCTTGCGGTTGGCGTTTTCGCCGCAGAGCGACCAGGCGATAAGGTGGCAACGGTTGTAGAGGCTCTGGCCCGGAATAAAGTCGTAGCGTTGCTGGTGCCATCCGGCGGGGCGGATGCGCGAGATGTCGCCGCGCTTGCCTTGACCGAGCGATTCGGGGCCCACGCAGGCGAGCGCTTTGCGGGTGCGGCCCAGGCTGTCGAACTTGGAGAACTTCTTAAAGCAGCCCTCTTCTGTAGCGCGCTCGTATTCATCGAGCGTGAATGATGGTGTGCCGAGCGGGTGCGTGCTGTCGGCGCGAAGGGCAACATAGGGGTTACCCGCGTAGTCGGGAATGCTGCTGAGGTATACGCCGCGGGCGCGGTTGAGGTCGGGGTTTTCCACCTCGTCGATGGGGGTGGCGTTCGAAGAGACATCGTCAGTGGTGCCGGTCGTGGCGGATTCGGAGCCATCGCCGGAGTCCTGGCCGTTTTGAGGGTCCGGGGAGCTCGCCGTTCCCGATTCGAGCCGGGCAACCAGGTCTGCCTCGTCGTCGGTGCGGCTGGGGCTCTCGTTTTGTTTTTCGGCCAGAGCCGCCGCTTGCTCATCGCTTTGCGGCGACAGCAGCTTGGGCGCCCCGTCAAGCGATCCCGTAAACAGCGCAAACCCTAGCACCACGGTGGTGCCGATGGAAAGTATTTGCTTGTAGGCGGGCTTGCGCGACATTGAGGCTCCTGGATGGACGGTTGGGAATCTACCAGTCTAGCAGGAGCCGGCAAGGGCCGTTCTGTCGAACAAATACTTAAGATTTGAGACAAACGCTACTGATTCATTTGTCCCGCGGTCTAGATCGAGGTGGAGTCGAGCCAGTTGAGTTTGCACTCGAGAATGCGCTGCTCGCCGGGTTCGCTGCTTCCGTCAAGTAGGGCGAGCAGCATCTCGGCTGCTTCGCGACCTTCTTGGTCGACGGGCTCGATGATGGTGGAGACGGTCGGTGTGGTGAGATTAGTCCAGTCTTCGCAGTTGAGTCCCAAAAGGCCGATTTGCTGCGGAAGCAGATGGGCCATTGGCTGGAGGGCCTTGTAGACACGGGGAAGTGCCCACTGATTTTGCACGAAGATAAGGGTTCGCTTGGCGGGATTGAACTTGAATTTAAAGTATTCGGTGAGCTCGTTGATTGACGGCTTGTTGTGATCGATGGGAATCGCTTTGTAGAGCTGCCCGTTCGCTGCCAGCGCCTCGGCATACCCCTGAAAACGCTCCATGCGGGTGCGCATTTCGGTCATGTTGGCGGCAATGGAAAAGAAATCTTCGTAGCCGGCGTCGAGGAGTGCCTGTGTGGCGTTGTACACGCCATCGTAGAGGTTGGTTTTGATCCAGTTGGTACCTGGGCTGTAGATGGCCGCGTCAAAAAAGACGACGGGCTTGCCGGCGCGTCTAATGCGGTCGTGCACGGCTTTGAAGTTTGCCGTGGGCTGGATGATAAAGCCATCGACGCCCAGCGAGAGCATTTTGTCGACATACATGAGCTCGGTCTCGGGGTCGAAATTGCTGGTGCAAACGACCGTCTGGTAGCCCGCGGGGAGCATGACTTGTTCCATGCCGTTGAGGACGAGGCCCGCCCACTTGTTGGTGTTATCCAAAATGATGATGGCAATGACGTGGGTCTGCTTGCCGGTGAGCGTTTGCGCTTGGGCGTTGGGAACGTATCCGAGTTCCTTGATGACGCGCGCAATCTTTGCCTGCGTCTTCTCGCTAAGCTTTTCTCGTTTGTCGTTGAGGTAATACGAGACGCTTGCCGTCGAGGTTCCCGCCTCTCGAGCGACGTCTGTGATCGTAACGCGCTGTTTTGCCACAGCGACTCCTTTCGACAGATGAGCATTTTCCAACATGATGACTTTGAGTCTTGGTGTGGGATGCGCTTCGGTGAGCGACCTTTTCCTTTCATATGAGTATGCAACAAATGCGGTATACGGGTGGGGGCGAAATTTGTGGCCGGCATGCGCATCTGCCGTCCACCGAGAAAATCAAATACTTCTTGACTTTTGAAATCGAGGGTAAAATCGCAGGATTCATTTTTGGTTAAACGCATAACTAAATAGCATAACCAACGCTCTGACCTGCGCGTTTACCGAAATAAGCTGGCATTAAGAAAAACGAGCACCTATATTGGTCTTGTCGAAAAGACAGCAAGTCCAAACGGCAGGGGATGCTCCGGAGGCCTCCGCAAACGGTGTCTTGCGCACGCAACTCTATGAAAAGAGGGAAGCAATGAAGATCGTAGGCGTTGCCGCCTGTACCGTGGGTATCGCCCACACGTATATGGCCCAAAAGGCGATTCAGGATGAATGCGCCGCCCGTGGCATCGAGTGCAAAGTCGAGGCTCAGGGTGGTCTGGGTATCGAGAACGAGCTGACGCAGGAAGACGTGGATTCCGCCGACCTGGTGCTCGAGTCCGTCGACGTGGGTGTCGAGAACGAGGATCGTTTTGAGCAGAAGATGGCCGAGGGCAAGTTCCTGAAGGTCGGCACCTCGGATGTAATCGCCGATCCGGCAAAGATCATCGACCAGGCCGTTGAGATCATCAAGGCGACGGGTGGCGCCGTTGACGCGTCCAAGGCCGAGGCCAAGGCAGAGAAGAAAGCCGTCTCCGCTGCCCCGCAGGCCCCGACACCGGCGTCCAAGCAGTCCATCTTTGCCGATCCTGGCAAGACGCTGCTCAATGCATTCAATACCGGCGTTTCCTATTTTATCCCCATCGTCGTTATCGGTGGCGTGTTCCTTGCCTTCTCGTTGGCATCCGGTACTGCCGGTGCTAGCGGCATGGAGGTCACCAACCCGTTGATGGTGAGCCTTAACACCATCGGCATGGCCGGCATCTCTATGATGATTCCGGTGCTTGCGGCATATATCGCCTACTCGATGGCCGGTAAGCCCGCACTTGCCCCTGGTTTCGTCCTGGGCTACTTGGTCAACAACGCCGTCGTCACCCCGAGCGGCAACAGCGTTTCGACCGGCTTCTTGGGTGCCATGATCATGGCGGTTATCTGCGGTTACTTTGTCCGCTGGATGAAGACCTGGAAGGTCAACAACACCATTCAGACCATCATGCCGATCTTGATCATCCCGATTCTGACCTCGCTCGTCCTGGGTATGGCCTACATCTACATCCTGGCCACGCCGCTTGGCTTTGTGATGGATTGGCTCACCAGCGTGCTCGGTAGCCTGCAGGGCGGCTCCGCCGTTGTCCTGGGCCTGGTCATTGGTGTTATGACCGCCTTCGATATGGGTGGCCCCATCAACAAGACCGCTTCGACCTTTACCATGGCCATCATGGCCTCCGGCATCTACGGCCCCAACGGTATGTTCCGCGTCGCCGTCGCCATTCCCCCGATCGCCTGTGGTCTCGCCGCGCTCATCGCCAAGAACAAGTTCGATGACGCT
Source organism: uncultured Collinsella sp. (assembly GCA_902493895.1). Classification (GTDB taxonomy): domain Bacteria; phylum Actinomycetota; class Coriobacteriia; order Coriobacteriales; family Coriobacteriaceae; genus Collinsella. The sequence goes on from CABUQW010000031.1 coordinate 19,378, forward strand.
GACCGTCAGATGGGCATCTCCGCGCTGTTCATGGGCTGCATCGGCATTACCGAGGGCGCTATCCCCTTCGCGGTCAAGGATCTTGGCCACACCCTGCCCGGCATCTGCATCGGCTCTGCCGTGGGCGCGGCGCTTGCCGCCTTCCAGGGCATCGACTGCTACGTTCCGCATGGTGGCTTTATCGTCGCCCTGGCCACCAACAACGTCGCGCTGTTCTGCCTGGACATCGTGATTGGCTCCTTGGTCGCCGCTGCAATCCTGATTGCCATGAAGCCCACGCTCGATAAGCAGGCCAAGTAAACCTTTAAGGACTCCGGTTGTGCGGAGGGATGGATTTGACTCCGCACAACCGCCCCTACACAACAAAATCCATCCGTACTGATAGGGCCCACATCTGGGTCCCAGGGAACTTTTGTCAAAAATCCTCTGGAGAAGGAGAACAAAATGTCCAACCTCACCATCCGCCAGGCCGTTCAGGGCATGCTCAAGCTGCAGGATAGCGGCGATCACGCAACCATGGTCGGCATTGGCCCCATGAGCCCCAACCTGATTCAGGCCGTGTTCGAGCTTGCCAAGGACGAGGATTTCCCGCCCATGTTTATCGCCAGCCGCAACCAGGTCGATATGGACGAGATGGGCGCCGGCTACGTCAACGGTTGGGACCAGACGCGCTTTGCCGCCGACATCAAGAAGGTTGCCGACAAGGTGGGTTACACCGGTCCGTACTACCTGTGCCGCGATCACGGCGGTCCATGGCAGCGCGACGAGGAGCGTAACGCCCACCTGCCCGAGGACGAGGCCATGGAGCTCGCCCGCAAGTCCTTCGTCGCCGACATGGAGGCAGGCTTTGACCTGCTGATGGTCGACCCCACCAAGGACCCCTATCAGATCGGCAAGGTTATTCCGCTCGACGTGGTGCTTCGCCGCACGATCGATCTTATCGACTACCTTGAGCAGTACCGTCGCGAGCATAACCTGCCCGAGGTTGCCTATGAGGTCGGTACCGAGGAGACCAATGGCGGCTTGACCTCCACCGACAAGTACGAGGAGTTCATTTCTCAGCTGCAGCCCGAGCTCGAGAAGCGTGGCTGCCCCATGCCCACCTTTATCGTCGGTCAGACCGGTACGCTCACCCGTTGGACCGAGCAGGTCGGCCATTACAACTTTAAGAATGCCCGCGAGCTCGCCGACATGGCCAAGCGCTACGGCGTGGGCCTGAAGGAGCACAACGCCGACTATCTGGACGACGCGACGCTGCTCGAGCACATCCCGGCACACGTGACCGCCTCCAACGTCGCTCCGCAGTATGGCACCGAGGAGACCCGCGCCTACCTCAAGCTCTGCGCCACCGAGCAGATCCTGGTCGACAACGGTCTGTGCGATGACCCCTCCGACCTGTATCACACCCTGCTGGTCAAGGCTATCAAGACCGAGCGCTGGCGCAAGTGGATGACTGGCGACGACGTCAACCTGCAGGTCGACGACATTCTTGCCGACGATGAGCTCAGCCTGAAGATCCTGGATGTCTCCGGTCACTATGCGTTCAACGATCCCGAGGTCAAGGAGCAGGTCGAGAAGCTCTACCGCAACCTCGCCGCTCAGGACATCGACGGCAAGCGCTTTGTCATCGAGCACATCAAGCGCCCGATCAAGCAGTACGTCGTCGGTCTTAACCTCAAGGGCGTCACGACCCGCATCGAGGCCGCTCTTGCCGAGTAAGTAGCTTTTCCTACGCGACGCCGGGCCTGGGGCATGTCCCAGCTGCAGGCCCGGCACATGGGACAAAGGGGCAGTCCCTTTGTCCCATTCTTTTGAGTTTTAGCTTCCTTTGAAGGGGTTCACCATGAAGTTCTTTATCGATACCGCTAATCTGGACGAGATTGCCGAGGCCAAGAGCTGGGGCTGCCTGGCCGGTGTTACCACCAACCCGTCCCTGTACGCCAAGACCGGCGGCAAGCTTGCCGACTTTGAGCCGCATATGCTCAAGATTGCCGAGCTCTGCGAGGGCCTGCCCGTGTCCGCCGAGTCTACCGCGACCACTGCCGAGGGTATGATCGAGGAGGGCAAGCGCCTTGCCGCCCTCGCCCCCAACATCGTGGTCAAGCTTCCCGTGTGCGAGGCCGGCCTTGCCGCCTGCCGTGCGCTGGCCGATGCTGGCGTGCGCGTCAACATGACGCTCGTCTTCTCGCCGACGCAGGCCCTTATGGCCGCCAACGCCGGTGCTCGCTACATCAGCCCGTTTGTCGGTCGTTTCGACGACATCGCCGAGGACGGTATCTCGCAGCTCGACAACGTCGTGACCTGCATTAAGAACTACGACTGGACGGGCAAGAACGTCGACGACACCGTCGAGATCATCACCGCCTCGGTTCGTACGCCCAACCACGTAACCCAGGCCGCGCTGCTTGGCGCCGATATCGCGACCGTGCCCATGGCAGCCCTTAAGAAGTGCCTGCACCATCCGCTGACCGACCAGGGCCTCGCCTCTTTTGAGGCTGACTGGCAGAAGGTCGTCGCTCAGGCTTAACGAGTGGATTGCCCCGGCATCGCGTCATCCGGTGCCGGGGTTGTTCTCAAGAGAGGAATTCGTATGACCAACCAGGAGCTGGCGAAGGTCGCCAATGAGGTCAGGAAGGGTGTCGTGACTGCGGTTCACGCGGCCAAGTCGGGACACCCGGGTGGATCGCTCGGTGCTGCCGACATCATGACGTATCTGTACTTTGAGGAAATGAATATCGATCCTGCCGACCCTCACAAGGCCGATCGCGATCGCTTTGTGCTCTCCAAGGGTCACGCGGCGCCGGGCCTGTATTCGGTGTTGGCAAATCGCGGCTATTTTCCCGTCGAAGAGCTCGAGACGCTCCGTCATATTGGCAGCCGACTGCAGGGCCATCCCAACATGAACGACGCCCCTGGCATCGATATGTCCACCGGATCGCTCGGTCAGGGCATCTCTGCTGCAGTTGGAATGGCGCTTGCCGCTAAGCACTGGGGCGACGGCTACCGTGTCTACACGTTGCTGGGCGACGGTGAGTGCGAGGAAGGCCAGGTGTGGGAGGCGGCCATGTTCGCCGGCAACCATGCGCTCGACAATCTTGTTGCCGTCGTCGACCACAACGGCTTGCAGATTGACGGCACGATCGATGAAGTCAACTCGGCCATGCCGCTCGCTGACAAGTTCCGCGCCTTTAAGTGGCATGTGATCGAGCTCGCCGACGGTAACGACATGGCGCAGATTGCCGCCGCCTTTGCCGAGGCCCGCAAAGTGAGCGACTCGCCCGTGGCCATTATCGCCGAGACGGTGAAGGGCAAGGGCGTCTCCTTTATGGAAAACCAGGTGGGCTGGCACGGCAAGGCACCCAACGATGAACAGTTTGAGCAGGCCATGGCCGAGCTCGCAGCAGCAGGGGAGGAGCTCTAATGGCAGACGTCAAGAAAGTCGCCACGCGCGTTAGCTATGGCGAGGCACTTGTCGAGCTGGGCAATGAGCGCGATGACTTTGTGGTTCTCGATGCCGACCTGGCCGCCGCCACGCAGACCGGTAAGTTTAAGGCTGCGCACCCTGAGCGCTTCTACGACGCCGGCATTGCCGAGAGCAACCTGATGGGTCTTGCCGCCGGCATCGCGACCACGGGCCGCGTTGCTTTTGCGAGCACCTTTGCGATGTTTGCCGCCGGTCGCGCCTACGAGCAGGTCCGCAATTCCATCGGCTACCCGCACCTCAACGTCAAGATTGGCGCTACTCATGCCGGCATTTCGGTGGGCGAGGACGGCGCCACGCACCAGTGCTGCGAGGATATCGCACTCATGCGCACGATTCCGGGTATGACGGTGGTCGTTCCCGCCGACGACGTCGAGGCTCGTGCCTGTGTGCGCGCCGCCTATGAGTTTGAGGGCCCGGTTTACATGCGCTTCGGCCGCCTGGCAACACCGGTCATCAACGATCACGAGGACTATGAGTTCAAGATTGGTCGCGGCGTGGTCGTGCGCGAGGGGTCCGATGTGACCATCATCGCTTGTGGCCTTATGGTCGCCGAGGCGCTTGAGGCTGCCGAGGCGCTCGCTGCCGATGGTATCGATGCCGAGGTCATCAACATGCACACGATTAAGCCGCTTGATGAGCGCCTGGTGGTTGCCAGCGCCAAGAAGACTGGTCGCGTGGTCACCGCCGAGGAGCATTCGATTATCGGTGGTCTTGGCGAGGCCGTGGCCTCGGTGCTCGCAGAGCAGCATCCGGTGCCGATGCGACGCGTCGGCGTGCGCGATGTGTATGGCGAGTCCGGCCCTGCGGTCGATTTGCTGCACAAGTACGGTTTGGACGCCGACGGCATCGAAGCTGCGGTCAGGTCCGTGTTGTAAGGAAGGTTTCCATGGGATTTGTATCTGCCAACCAAGTGACAATCGGGTATACCGCCGCCTCGCGCGAGGACGCCCTACATTATTTGTCCGAGCAGGCCATCGAGCTCGGCTTTGCCGATGACGCATCTGCCGTAGAGGCCGCCTTCATTGCTCGCGAGAACGAGGCCGAGACCGGCCTTGTCGCCGGTTTTGCCGTTCCGCATGCCAAAAGCGACGCGATCCACACGCCGGGCGTTGCCGTGCTTAAACTGACCGAGCCCGTTGAATGGCCGAGCTTCGATGGGGTGCCCGTCGATGTTGCGCTCGCGCTGTACGTGCCCGCCGGCGAGGCCGGAACTACGCACCTGCGTCTGCTCTCCAAGGCTGCCGTGATGCTGATGGACGCCGGCTTCCGTGACAAGGTGCGCGCGAGCACCGATCCCGTTGAGATTGCGGAGCTCATCAATAGCGGACTCGAAGACTAGAACGGTCATCCCGTTCAATCAATTGATCCTTCTCCAAGGAAAAAGGCCGCGACGCCATATAGGTGTCGCGGCCCTGTTTGCGTTTCCCCAGGTAAAACCTGCCAAAATAAACCTGTTCCTTTTTGGCAGGTCTGCGGGTCCATGCCCGCCAAACGGAGTTGCGGTGGAATAGTTCCCGTTTGGGGGTGCGGACGATTTCTTGGACCGCGCCTAGGCGTATCCAAGCTTCCTGCGGTACTCCATCGGGCTCAGCCACCCGAGGGACTTCTTGATCCGCTCCTCACGATAGTACACGA
>CABUQW010000032.1 GCA_902493895.1 uncultured Collinsella sp.
GATATTTCAACGGAGGCTTATTCAACGATACAGTCTGTTTTTGAAGATGCAGATGTGATATATTTTACCGGCGGAAATTCTTTTTTTCTTATGGACCGGATCCGTAAAACGGGAACAGATGGGCTGCTGAAAAAGGAATTGGCAAATGGAAAATTGATGATCGGCGAGTCGGCAGGCGCAATTATATGCGCTCCAAGCATCCAATATATCGAGCAAATGGATGAAAAGCCGGAGGACTACTCACAAGAAGATGATGCAGGGCTTAATTTGATTGATTTCTATGTTCTTCCGCATTTTCTTACAGCACCATTTAAGAAAGTTACCGAGAAAATAATGACTGAGTTTTCGGATTTGAATCTATGCCCAATTAACAATCGTCAGGGAATTGTAATTGATGGTGGAGGTTCAAAGGTTATTTGCAAAGACTAATTTAAAATTCCAGTTTGCTGCACTCGTTCCTAGCAGGGTCCGGGGCAGGCACGCCCCAACAAGAAGCCGTCCCAAAGGGGCAAGAATGGGGACTGCGGACGATTTCTTGGACCGTTACGCGGCCCTTCCCAGCGCGGAGCGGAACTCGGCCGGCGTGCGGCCACCGAGCGCATCGCTGCGCCTCTCCGTATTGTATCGGCCGATCCAGCCCCCCGAGCTCCTCGATGAATCGGGCGGGGGTCCATTCCGACCAGTCCCTGCCGTGCCAGAACTCCTTCTTGAGCAGGCCGAAGAAGCCTTCCGTCGCCGCGTTGTCCGGGCTGCAGCCCTTGGCGGACTGGATTGGCTACACCGATGTGGACAGCTCCGGGAGGGGCGCAAGAGACGGGAGGGCCGTGTACGCGTTCCTGCGCGAGGGCCGCGGGGAGGGACTGCCTGGGTACGGCGCCTGTCAACTCGGTCTACGTCTTTGATGACCGGGTCGTACTCAATATCAACTTCACGGATGATGCCAAAACGGTCACCCGTGAGGAAGTGTTGGGTTCGAGTGCTGTGGACAATGTTCCAACATGCTGGGATCGAACTCACTAGCCGGAATCACGCGGTACCCGTGACGCAGCAGCAGGTCGACGAAAACACCGTTGCCCGCGGTGAGCGTACCGCTAAAGGTGCCGTCGTAGACGCGACCCGAACCGCACGAGGGGCTACGATCCTGCAAGACGCACGCAGCGATCTCGGACGGGCCGCCCGCTTGCTCGCACATATCGAGCGCACGTTGAGCGCCCAGACGAAATTCGCGATCGACCGAGATGCCCTCGCAGGTACGAACTTCTCCGTTCACAATCTCGGACGGCTTGCGCGGCGTGGGCAGGCCCCCAAAGACCTCAGGGCACACCAAGAGGACCTCAGTCCCTGTACGCTCGCAGGCCTCGACCAACGCGCGATGATAGTTGTCAAGCCCGTTATACTTGCAGCTCTCGCCCATCAAGCAGGCGCTCACCACGATCTTCATTTCCATCCCTCTCAAGCAAAACGCCCCATTTGAGATAGCTGCTCAAATGGGGCGTCGACGTTTACTGGCTCGACCGCGGCTTTACTGTTGCTTGGGCATCAGCGGATTCTCGCGCGTAAGGAGATTCATAAACTCCTCACCCGTGATCGTCTCCTTCTTGTACAGATAACGAGCCAGCTCGTGGAGCTTGAACTTGTTTTCCTTGAGGATCTGCAGGGCGCGATCGTGCGCGTCCTCGATCAGCTTAGCGACAATCGCGTCCACACGCTCGGCCGTACCAGGGGCGCAGGTGAGCGACGTGTCCTGATTGAGATACGCGTTCTGCACGGTACCGAGCGCCATCATGCCAAACTCGTCGGACATACCAAAGCGCGTCACCATGTTACGGGCGAGTTTGGTGGCCTGCTCGATATCGTTGGCGGCACCGGTCGTCATCTCGCCAAAGATGAGCTCCTCGGCTGCGCGGCCACCGCAGTAGACGGCGAGCTTGTCCAAGACCTCCTGGCGTGTCGTCAGGAAGCGCTCATCCTCCTCGACCTGCATGGTGTAGCCCAGAGCACCGCTCGTGCGCGGCACGATGGTGATCTTGGTAACCGGCGCGGAACCCTTTTGGCGGGCAGCGACGATGGCATGGCCGATCTCGTGGTAGGAAACGACCTGCTTCTCGTGGTCGGAAAGCACCGTGGACTTACGCTGTTGGCCGGCAATGACGACCTCCACCGACTCCTCGAAGTCGTCCTGGGTTGCACGCTTGCGACCCTCGCGAACGGCGCGCAGGGCGCCCTCGTTGATGATATTGGCCAGGTCGGCGCCCGAGGCACCGGGCGTGGCGCGGGCAATCGCGGTCAGATCGATCGGCGGCTCGGTCTTCACACTCTTGGCGTGGAGCTCGAGGATGTTCTTACGGCCGGTCAGATCGGGCAACTCGACGGGGATGCGGCGGTCAAAACTACCGGGGCGCAGTAGAGCGGGATCGAGACTGTCGGGGCGGTTGGTTGCGGCAAGGACAACGATACCCTTGTGGTTATCGAAGCCATCCATCTCGGTCAGCAACTGATTGAGCGTCTGCTCGCGCTCGTCGTTGCCGCTAAAGCCGCCGCCATCGCGCTTCTTACCGATGGTATCGATCTCATCGATAAAGACGATGCACGGGGCCTTTTCCTTGGCCTGCTTAAACAGGTCGCGCACCTTGGCGGCGCCACGGCCGACGAACATCTCGACGAACTCAGAACCCGAAATGCTAAAGAACGGAACACCAGCCTCGCCGGCAACAGCCTTGGCTAGCAGGGTCTTACCGGTACCCGGAGGGCCAACAAGGAGAGCACCGCGCGGCAGCTTGGCGCCGATCTCCTCGTAGCGCTGCGGCTTCTCCAGAAAGTCGACGACCTCCTTGAGGGACTCCTTGGCCTCTTCCTGGCCGGCGACGTCCTTAAAGGTCACGCCCACGTCCTTGGAGGCGATCACGCGCGCGCCGGACTTACCCAGTCCGCCGCCGCCAAAACCGCCGCCGCCAAAGTTCATCGACGGGCCGTCATCGCCCATAGCCTTCTTCATGCGGCGGTTGAGCCACCAACCGATGAGGAAGAAAATCGCCATGGGAAGAATGAGCGTGAGCAGGTAGTAGGTCATCAAACCCGAGTTTTTATCGGGAACGACCGACTCCAGCGAAGCGCCAGACTCAAGCACGCGATCGGTAAAGCCCGCATCGTTCGGCACACCGGTCGTCTTATAGGCGATGTTCTCGTCCTCGCCCTTCTTGGTGTAATAAATCGAGTAATCGTCCGTGTTGTACTCGACCTTGTCGACACTCTTCTTATCGAGCGCTTTGACAAACGTCGAGTAATCGGTCTTCGTAATCTGCTGCGTGTGACCGATGTTAGGGAACAGAACGGTCGAGAGCACGAGGTAGACGACGAAGGCGATGAGCACGTAGAGGATCATATTCCGTCTACGCTTGTTGTCATCCATCTCCATCTGCTTGAACTCCATCTACTGGGGTTGATAATGGTTTCTAGAATACCCAACCCGAGCGGTGATAAACCGACGCCGGGCACGAAAGGACAGAGATGGCATCACTGGAAGTCGGCAAGGTTCAGATCTATACGGGCGACGGCAAGGGTAAGACGACGGCTGCGCTGAGGCTCGCGCTGCGCGCCACGGGCTATGGACTTAACGTGCTCATGCTTCAGTTTGCCAAGAAGCTGCACTGCGCCGAACATGATGCAGCACCTCGTTTGGGGCTACGCATCGTACAAGCCGACCGCGACACACCCGAGGCCTGCGCCGCACAGATCATGGAGCTCGCACGCGAGCAGATTTCGCAAGTTGACGTGCTGATCCTGGATGAGTTAGGAGAAGCCATGCGCCGAGGCTTTGTGGCGCGAGAGGATGTCGAGGAACTGATCGCGATGAAACCCGACAACAAAGAGCTCGTGCTCACCGGCCGCGACTTGCTGCCCCTCGCCGACCTTGCCGACCTAGTCACCGAAATGCGCCCCGTCAAACACTACTTCGACGAAGGCCTCCTAGCCCGCCAAGGCATCGAATACTAATCATTGGGGACGTCCCGAATGGCTAGGCGGTGGCGCGGCCGAGCCAGTTGCCGCTGTGATGGTAGACGGTGAAAATCATGGCGGTGATTACCCAGGTTACGGGGTAAACCAGCAGCAGATGCTCAAGCGACGGATCGAACGGCATAATCGCAAACACCCAGATCACCCTGAGCACGACGGTGCCAAAAATCGTGAGCAGCATGGGCTGCAAGCTCACGCCGGCACCGCGAATGGATCCCGACGCGTTCTCGATAATCGAGAAAATCGCGTAGAACGGCGCGATAAAATGGAGGATAGTCGTGGTGTACGCCGAAATCGAAGCATCGTCCACAAACAGACGTGACAACGGACCGGAGAACACCAGCAGCACGGCAGACAGGCCACCAATGAGCATAAACGACAGCACGAGCGACGTATGATAGCCCTTGCGCATGCGCTCGTAGTTGCGCGCGCCAAAGTTCTGCGCCGAGAACGTGGTGATCGACACGCCAAGCGCCTCGGTCACCATCCAGACAATGCCATCCAGGCGGCCCGAAAGACCCCAAGCCGTGGTGACATCGGCGCCAAACGAGTTGACCGACACCTGAATCAAAACGTTGGAAATCGAATACGCAGCAGACTGAAAGCCAAGCGGCAGACCACACGAGATCATGCTCTTACAAATACCCGGATCAATGCCGAGTTTGGACAGTGAAAGCCGCCACGCACCCGGTGCGTGCATCATACGAATCACGATCATCGTGGCGTTGGAGCAAATGGTCAGCGCCACCGCGATGCCGCAACCCAAAGCCTCCATATGAAGCACGGCAACGAAGATGACATCCAGCACCGCATTAACAAGGCATCCGGAAGCGATGATCACAGCAGGCCCGCGCGTGTCGCCCACGGCGCGCAGCAATGCCGTTCCCATATTGAGCAGCAGCGCCGCAACCATGGCGGCAAAATAGCAACGAGCATAGGCCACGCCCTCGGCCAATAGTTCATGCGGTGTGTTCATAAGTACCAGCATGGGCTCAACGAACACTATGCCAAGAATCGAGAAAACGATACCGCCCACCAGCGCGAGCGTCATGGCCGTATGGACCGATCGGCTCAGGCGCTCGTCATCGTGCTGACCAAAAAACTGACCGGTAATAACGGCACATCCAGCACCAACACCGACGCAAAAACCGATGCAGAGCTCCGTAAGCACCATCGTGGCCTGAATGCCACCCAGCGCGAGCTTGCCGCCAAACTGACCAACGATATAGGTACCGATAAGCGTGTATGCCTGCTGAAAGAACGAACTAAAGAAGATGGGAACGCACAGCGACAGCAGCTGCTGCCAAATGACACCCTGCGTTACATCGATAGCCGTAGATTTCTTAGCCACACGCCCTCCCCACTAGCGTACGTCATACAACAAAACGGAAATTTAGGACCAAAGCCAATACCAGCTTAGCACCGACCGATATCGGCCGAAACGCCACAAACCAGAGCCCGGTGCGAAATATCTGCCTAGTGATACAAACCCGGCTGGTAGTGGTACTCGTTGCTCACATGCGGGCACAGCTGCCAAAAGGCGACAGCACTTGCCGCGGCCACGTTGAGCGAATCGACCCCATGCGCCATCGGAATACGCACGGCGCGGTCGCAGCCTGCAATGGTCTTGGCACCCAAGCCAGCACCCTCGGTGCCCATAAAGATTGCCAGGCGGTCCATCTCCTGCAGCGCGGGATCGTCCAACGACACCGAATCATCCGTCAACGCCATGGCGGCACACGAAAAGCCGGCATCGTGCAGCGCCGCCAGCCCATCATGCGGCCATACGCGCGCCTCGCTGCCAATGCGCGTCCAGGGCACCTGGAACACCGTGCCCATGCTCACGCGGGCCGAGCGACGGTACAGCGGGTCACAGCACGTAGGGCTCACCAAAATGCCATCGACGTTCAGCGCAGCCGCCGAGCGGAAAATCGCGCCGACGTTGGTATGGTCGACAATGCCCTCGAGCACGCACACGCGCACCGGGCGCTCCCCCGCCGCCTCGACGACGCCACCCAAGAACTCGGCTACCGGAATCTGACGTGGACGGCGGAATGCCGCGAGCGCACCGCGCGTCACGTTAAAGCCCGTCAGCTGCTCCATGAGCTCCATGGAGGCAACAAACACAGGAACCGGGCTCGCACCTTCGCGTACCGCCAGGCGCTCAAACAGCGGCATCATCTGGTCGAGCCAGCGCTCGCCCAAAAGAAAGCTCACCGGCTGGTATCCGGCGCGCACCGCGCGCTCGATAACCTTGGCACTCTCGGCGATAAAAATGCCCTTTTGCGGCTCCAGCACGCAGCGAAGCTCACGCTCAGTCAGTCGCACGTAGGCATCGAGCCGCTCGTCCTCGAGCGAATCGATTCGCAGCACCTCAACGGCATCAGTCATAGCAGCCAGCCCGCACCCTTCTTTACAGCACCTATACAAATATCGGGGCAACGCCATGCGCTGCCCCGCCACTCATTCCAACCCGATAATACCGAAGGGATAATCGGGTTTACGCCTCACCGCGACGATACGTCACGAACTCATAATCGAGACCTTCGTCGCCCTCGCCCGAGGCAATCGTAGCAACACCGCCACGCCGCGCAATCTCCCACGCGGGATCGGCGTCCAAGTCGGGGAAGTACGTGTCCACGGCATGGATGCAATGGTTGTGCGTGACCTCGGCCTCCACGCAATACGGCAAAAACTGTAGATATACCTCGCCTCCGCCAATCACCCACGCAACGGGTTCATCGGCCACCGCGGCGAGCGCTTCGTCGATGCTATGCACAACGTCGACGCCCTCGGCAGCAAAGCTCTCGTCGCGGGTGAGCACGATATTGCGGCGATTCTTGAGCGGTCGTCCGCCGGGAAAACTCAGAAGTGTCTTGCGTCCCATAATGACCGGGCAACCTTTGGTGCACGCCACAAAATGGCGCATGTCGGCACGGTTGAACACGACCATGTCGCCCTCGCACCCAATACCCCAGTCGTCGCACACGGCGACAATGGCAGAAAGCTTACACGTCATGCGCGCCACCTACACCGCAATGGGGATGTTCTTGACCTGCGGACCGTGCTCGTAGCCCTCAACGATCAGGTCATCGGTCGTAAACGCATAGAAGTCATGCACATCGGGGTTAAGCGTTACCTTGGGAGCCGCAAACTGCGGACGCTCGATAAGCTCGCGGACGATATCGACATGGCGGTCGTAAATGTGGGCATCAGCGATCACGTGCAGCAGCTCGCCAGCGATCATATCGACCGACTGCGCGACCATCATCAGCAAAATGGCATACTGGCACACATTCCAGTTGTTCGCAGCCAAAATGTCCTGGCTACGCTGGTTGAGAATCATGTTGAGCGTCGGTTTGTCATCCTGCGGGCGCTGCGTCACGTTATACGTCACGCTGTAGGCGCACGGATACAGGTGCATCTCGGACAGATCGCTAAACACATAGGTGTTCGTCATGATGCGGCGGCTGTACGGCGTGTGCTTGAGGTCGTACAGAACGCGGTCCATCTGATCGAAGTCGCCCTCGGCATAATGGCTTTTCTGCCCAATCTGGTAGCCGTAGGCCTTGCCGATAGAGCCGGTCTCGTCGGCCCACTCATCCCAGATATGGCTGTTGAGGTCATGCACGTTATTGGACTTCTTTTGATAGATCCACAGGATCTCGTCCATAGCGGACTTGAGCGCCGTACGACGCAGCGTAAGCGCGGGGAACTCCTCGCGCAGGTCATAGCGCGCCGTGACGCCAAAGTTTTTAATGGTATAGGCAGGGGTGCCGTCCTCCCACACCGGACGGACCTTTTGGCCCTCGGTGGTGGTGCCATGGTCCAGAATGTCGCGGCACATGGCTACAAACTGTTGATCAGCCTTGCTCATTGACCCTCCTGTCAGTCGTCTATAAGCGATTTTTATTGTAGCCCAGGCGCACGCGGCCCCACAGCCCAAACATAACCCCTCATTTTCTGACATATGCCAGGAATTACTTGCGCAAATCCGCACGTTCGCTATTCTATTGTTGACATATGTCAGATTTGGAGAGTGTATGGCAGGAAGACACGAAAAATTGCGCCGCGTTGGGATCATCCCCGAATACCGCGGCTTTACCCCCGACGGCCTAGCCAGTGGAGACGCCATCGACATGACGATCGACGAACTCGAGGTGCTGCGCCTGTGCGACCTGGAAGGCCTTAACCAAGAGGCAGTCGCACAGCAGATGGGCATCGCGCGCGCCACGGTGGCGGCTATTTGCAGCCGAGCGCATCGCAAGGTGGCAAACGCGCTGGTAAATGGTCGGGCGCTCATCATCGAGGGCGGCAATATCGCATACTCCCCCATCACCACGACAACGGCCGCATGGCCAGCAAAGAAGGTCGGCACCATGAGGGTGGCAACGACGTACGACAACGGCAACATCTTTATGCACTTTGGCCGCAGCGAACAGTTCAAGATCTACGACATCCAGGATGGCAAGGTGCTCAACGAGCAGGTCGTAGGCACCGGTGGCACCGGCCACGGCGCCCTGGCGGGTCTGCTTGCCAACGGCGGCGTGGACACGCTCATCTGCGGCGGTATCGGCGGCGGTGCCATCAACGCGCTCATCCAGGCCGGCATCACGGTCTATGCGGGCGCCCAGGGCAACTGCGACGCCTGCGTCGAGGCACTCATTGCCGGCACGCTCGCACAGACCGGCGAGGCCACCTGTGACTGCCACGGCCACGACCACGAGCACATCCAAGAGCACGGCGGATCCTGCGGTTGCCATGGCCATCACGAGAACGAGGGCCACGAGGGCTGTGGCTGCCACTAGCGGCAAATGCTCTGGCGCCAAGACGTGCCATTCGCGCAACAAGCCACACAACGGCGAAGGCCGCCTGGAGTACCATCCAGGCGGCCTTCGCCATACACGACTCAACCAGTCGTTACTTCTTGTTGCGCATCTGCGCTTCCATCTGGCGCAGCAGGTCCATATCGGACTTGGGGCCGCCCGTTCCCAGGCCGCCCATGCCGCCCAGCCCCATGGCATCCAGACCGGGAATATTGGGCATGCGCATCTTTTTGCCCTTCTTACCCTTCTTGCCCTTCTTGCCACCAGCCTGTGCCTGATTGGCCATCGTGCGCATGCGGCCCATCATCTTATTCATCTCACCCCACTGCTTCATAAGGCTGTTGACCTCGGTGGGGGTCACGCCGGCGCCCCTGGCGATGCGGGCGCGGCGCTGGCCGTTGATGATGGAGGGACGCAGGCGCTCCTCCTTGGTCATCGACATGATGATGGCCTCGTTCTTGTCGAAGATGCCCTCGTCCAGGTTGCCGCCCATCTGGTTGAGCGCTCGCTGGCCACCGGGAAGCATGCCCAGGATGCCCTTCATGCCGCCCATCTTCTTGACGGCCTTCATCTGGTCGAGCATGTCATTCATGGTGAAGCCCTCGCGCAGCATGCGCTCGGCAGCCTCGAGCTGCTCGGCGTCGGCCGCCTCCTGGGCCTTCTCGATGATGCCGACAACGTCGCCCATACCCAGAATGCGCTTGGCCATACGATCGGGGTAGAACGGCTCCAGCGAATCGGGCTTCTCGCCCATGCTCACAAACTTGATGGGCTTGCCGGTCACCTGGCGCACGGAAAGCGCGCCGCCGCCACGGGCGTCGCCATCGAGCTTGGAGATGATCACGCCGTCAAAGTCGGTGCGCTCGGCGAAGGTCGAGACGACGTTGACGATATCCTGGCCGGTCATGGCATCGACGACCATCAGCACCTGATCGGGCTTGACGGCCTTCTTGATGTCCACGGCCTCCTGCATCATCTGTTCGTCGATCTGAAGACGTCCGGCGGTATCGACGATGACCACGTCGCGCAGGTGGTCGACGGCCTCCTGGATGGCGCCCTTGGCGATATCGACCGGGTGCGCACCGTCGCCGCGGAAGACCGGTACGCCGATCTCGCCACCGAGCGTGGCCAGCTGGTCGGCAGCAGCGGGACGGTAGACGTCGCACGCGGCGAGCAACGGCGAGCGGCCCTGCTTCTTGAGCAGGTAGGCCAGCTTTACGGCCGCCGTGGTCTTACCGGAGCCCTGCAGGCCCACGAGCATGATGACGTTGGGAATACGGTTACTAAAGACGAGCTTGCTCTCGGTGGAGCCGAGCATCTCGGTGAGCTCGTCGAGCACAATCTTGACGACGTTTTGCGCCGGCGACAGCGACTCCATGACCTCGGCGGTCATGCAGCGCTCCTTGGTCTTGGCGACGAACTCCTTGACGACCTTAAAGTTAACGTCGGCCTCGAGCAGCGCCATGCGAATATCGCGCATGGCCGAAGTAATATCGGCCTCGGTCAGCTTGCCCTTGCCGCGCAGGCGGTCAAATGTGTCGTTGAGGCGATCGCTCAGGGAATCAAACACTAGTCACTCCTTAATTGGACTCGCCCACCAGGGCGCGGCAGAAATCTTTGGCATTGAACTCCTGCAGGTCATCGACCTGCTCGCCCACGCCCACGCGCAGGATCGGGAGCTTGAGTTTCTCGGCCACGGCCATGGCGATACCGCCCTTAGCCGTGCCGTCGAGCTTAGTCATGATAATACCGTCCAGGCCCAGTGCCTCGTTAAACTCGAGCGCCTGGTTCAGACCGTTCTGGCCGGTGGCGGCATCGATCACGAGCACGACTGAGACGGGCATGGGGCCGGCGGCCATATTGGCGGCGCGCTTACGCGTCACGTTAACCACCTTGGCAAGCTCACGCATGAGCTCGGGGCTCGTGTGCAGACGACCGGCGGTATCGATGAGCACCAGGTCGCTGCCGCGCTTGTCGGCCTCGTCGAGCACGTCGTAGCAAACACTTGCCGGGTCGGAGCCGCGGTCGCGCTTGATGACGGGGACGCCAGCGCGCTGGCCCCACACATCGAGCTGCTCGATAGCGGCGGCGCGGAAGGTATCGGCCGAACCGATCACGACGTTCTTGCCGCGGGCGGCCATGGCGCTCGCGATCTTACCGACCGTCGTGGTCTTGCCGGCACCGTTAATGCCCACAAACAGCACGCAGCTCGGCGTATCGGAGAACGGATCGCGCTCGATGGGCACAAAGTGATGCTCAAGCTGCTCGGCCAGGGCGCGACGGAGTTGCGGGGCGGTCTTGAGGTTCTTCTTGGCCGCGGCATCGCGCAGGTCATCGGAGACCTTGATGGCGACCTCGGCGCCCATGTCACCCATGACGAGGGTGTCCTCCAGGTCCTCCCAAAAATCCTCGTCGACCTCGCCGCCAAAGTAAAAGACCTCGTTGAGGGCCTCGCGGCTGCGCTCAAGTCCGCGCGAGAGAGCGTCAAAGAATCCCATTATGCATTCACGACCTTTCCGGTTTCGCGATCGAGTTTTTGCGAGACGACGCGACTGACGCCGTCGGCTTGCATCGAGACGCCATAGAGGACGTCAGCGTCCTCCATAGTACGGCGCTGATGCGAAATGACCAAGAGCTGCGTATCGGAACGCAACACATCGAGCGCGCCGATGAGCTTGGACAGGTTGGCGTCGTCGAGTGCCGCCTCGACCTCGTCCAGCACATAGAACGGCACCGTGCGCGTGCGGTACACGGCAAAGAGCAGGGCGAGCGCCGTCAGGCTCTTCTCGCCGCCTGACATGAGCATCATCTTGGTGATGCGCTTGCCGCGCGGCTGCGCCACGACCTCGATACCCGTCTCGGCAGGATGCTCGGGATCGGTCATCTCCAGATGAGCCTGACCGCCCGGGAAGAGCATAGCGAAAATCTCGCGGAAGTTCGCGTCGACCTTCTCAAACGTCACCAGGAAGGCCTTCCGCATCTTGCGATCAATGGCCACCGTGATCTTGGTGAGCGCCTTGCGCGCGCTCTCCAGATCAGCCAGCTGCTCCTCGATGTAGTCGGCGCGGCGCTTGAGCTGCTCGTACTCCTCCATGGCAACTTGGTTAACGGGACCAAGGTTGTTGATCTGGCGCACAAGCTGGTTGAGTTCGCGCTCGGCGGCATCGCGGTCCGTGGGCGCCGGAAGCATGAGCGCTTCCTCGAGCACCGTCGTGCCATCGGCGGTAATGGCCTTGATGGCGGCCTCTACCTGCACCTCGAGCTTGCCACGCGCGACCTTGAACTCGTTTTGCGTGGCGGAGGCGGTATCGACTCGCTCCTTAGCGCGGGCAACCTCTGCCTTGGCATCCTCGATGGTCTTCTTGAGCGAAGCGGAGTCCGCCTCCTCCAGAGAGGCCTGGTCACGCAGACGCGCTGCCCAATCCGACGCGCGTTCCAACAGGGCAGAATAGCGTTCGTGCATGGGGTCGACGCGCAGGCGCAGCAGCTCGAGCGAGCGCGAAGCCTGGCGTGTTCCGCGGATACGACGGTCGATGCCCTCAAGACGATGCTCCAGGTCGGGCACGCGGCCCTTCAGCGAACGCAGGCGTTCACTCGTCTGGGCTAGGCGAACCTTGGCGTCGGCGAGCTTGCCGGCAGCCTCGGAATCGTCACGGCGAACGCGGTCGAGTTCGTCGTTGGCCTCGGCAATCTGCAAGCCCAGATCGCTTGCCTGCGCGCGAGCCTCGTCACGCGAACGGGTGAGCTCGTCCACGCGCGGGCGCGAAGCGCGAACGGCCTCGGAGGCCTGCTCGCGGCGCTTGGAGATGCGCACGCGCTCGACCTCGGCATTGTTGGCGCTTTGCTCCAAGCGGCCAATCTCGGAGAGCAGCGAGCGTCGCTCGCCTTCAAGACGGGCGATCTCGCCGGCGGCATCGCCCTCAGCGGCACGCGCTTCCTCAACGGCCGCATTGGCCTCGACGACCTGATCCGACACATGCTCAAACACGGCAGCCAGATCGGGCTCAAGCCCCTCCAGCTCGCGAATGCGACGCTTACGCTCCAGAGCACCCGACGCCTCGCCGGCATCGAGGCCCACACGCACCAGGCCGCCACAGCTTACGCGGGCGCCATCGGGAGTCACATAGGTCACACCGTCAACGACAGGCGCAGCCAGCGCGGCAGCCAAGTCATCGACCACGTAATAGCCGCCGAGCAGCGCCTCGACGACGGGTCCGTAGCCTGCCCGCACGGACAGACGATCAACCAGGCGAGTACCGGCAGCGCCCTCGGCGGCAGCAGAGCCGCTCACGCCGCGCGCCACCAGCAGCGCCTCGCCCGAGGCCTTCTTCTGGTCCAGAGCGGCACGACCGGCACGCTCAAGCGAGGACGTATCGTCAAACAGCAGCGCATCGATATCGCCGGCGAGCAATTGCTCAACCAGGCCCTCAAGCTCGCGCGGGGCCTCGAGCACGTCACCCAGACGACCCAAGACATCGTCGCCGAGCGCGCCCACCAGACGGCTCACGAGCGGCGAGCTGTCGGCCATGCGGGCATCGAGTTTCTTTTGGCTGGCAAGCTCCGAGCGCACCTCGGAGAGCCTGTTACGCGCTTCACTCTCGCGGGCACGCAGGTCCTTCAGGGCCGCGCGTGCCGCCTCGGTGGCCTCACGCGCATCGACCTGAGCCTGACGCGACTCCTCAAGGGCGCTCTCAAGCTCCTCGGCGCGGTCGCGACGGCTCTCGAGCGAGGCCGCGACCTCCTCGAGCTGCTCGTCAATCTGCTCCAGGCGCGAGGCATACATGTTGTCCTCGACCTCGGCATTGCTCAAGGAATCCTTCACCTTGGCGAGCTCGAGCGCGGCGTTATCGGCTACGCGCTGCACATCGCGTTGCTCGCGCGTAAGCTGCGAAATCTGATTGTCGAGCGCCACGCGCCGCTCGTGGAGCTCGGCGGCGGCAGGACCAGCGGCGTCAACGTCCTCCTGGGCCTGCATGTGCGCACCGGTCACTTCCTCAAGCTGCGCACGCGCGTCCTCGAGCTCCTCGACCACGCGACGTCGCTGATGCTCGGAGCTCGAAATCTGCCCGCGCATGTCAGACAGGCGCGACACCATGTTGTGGCCCTTTTCTTCGAGCAGGCGCATGTCGGAGTTAATGCGGCCGACCACATCTTGCATATGACGGCGCTGCTCGCCCAGATCGCCCACAAACAGGCCCTTTTCCTCGAGCATGACCTGAAGCTTCTCGAGCTCGCGCTCCTTTTCGCCCAAGCGGTACTGCGCAAGCTCCAGCTCGGCGGCACCTTCCTTGGAACGGCTCTCCAGGTCATTCCACTGCGACTGCAGCGAACGCAGCTCGTCGACGGCCAGCATCTGCGTAAGCTCGTTCGCGCGCGAGGACAGCTCTTTGTACTTGCGCGCGCGATCGACCTGACGCTCCAACGGTCGCAGCTGACGGGCGATTTCCTTATTGATGTCGCGGGCACGCGTCAGGTGCTCGTCCATCGACTTAATCTTTTTGAGCGCACGCTCCTTGCGGCGCTTGTGCTTGGAGATGCCGGCGGCCTCCTCGATGAGGGCACGGCGTTCCTCGGGGCGGCTCTGCAAAATGGCGTCGAGCTTGCCCTGGCTAATAATGGAATGCGTATCCTTGCCCAGGCCCGAATCGTGCAGGATGTCCTGAATGTCCATCAGGCGGCACGGACTCGAGTTGATGAGGTACTCGCTTTCGCCCGAGCGGTACATGCGACGGGTGATGGCGACTTCGTCAAAATCGACAGGCAGCATATGGTCCGAGTTATCGAGCACCAGCGTGACCTCGGCAACACCCACCGGCTTGCGCGCTGACGAGCCCGAGAAGATAACATCCTCCATGGCCTGGCCGCGCAGCTGCTTGGCGCTCTGCTCGCCCAAGACCCACAGAATCGAGTCGGAGATGTTCGATTTTCCCGAGCCGTTGGGACCGACGATGACGGTCAGGCCCGGCTCAAACGTCATATGGGCGCGGTCGGCAAACGACTTGAACCCTTTGAGCGTGAGGGACTTGAGATACACGGTTCCTCGCTTACACGTGCTTCTTGTTCAGAATCACGCCATTGGTGGTGTAACCCATGCGGTCGAGCGCTTCGAGCGCGGCGGCTCCCTCGGCTTCCTTCTTTGAGGAGCCGGAGCCGCGACCCTGGCGAATACCATCGATCAAAACCACGGCGGTAAAGGTGGGCGCATGCGCCGGGCCCTCGGAGCCAACGAGCTTGTACGCCGGGGGTTCGTGACCGTCGGCTTGCACGCAC
This sequence comes from uncultured Collinsella sp., assembly GCA_902493895.1. GTDB lineage: Bacteria > Actinomycetota > Coriobacteriia > Coriobacteriales > Coriobacteriaceae > Collinsella. Next base: position 15,111 of record CABUQW010000032.1, read on the forward strand.
TCCTGCAAAAACGACTTGGGGTTCGCAGGATGCTCGGCACGCTCGGAAGCCAAATGCGGCTTAAGCGTACGGTGAATGAACTCTGCCGCGGCATCCCAGCCGGCATCCAGGTACAGCGCGCCCACGAGCGACTCATAGACGTTCTCGAGGGCCGAATGCAGGCCGCGCGCACCGGTACCGGTCTCGGAGGCACCAAAGATGATGATGTCGTCGATGCCCAGCTCGTGAGAAACCTCGGACAGCGTAGCGCCCGAGACAAGCGACACCTTCAGGCGCGTGAGCTTGCCCTCGTCAAACTCCGGATAGGACTCAAACAGGGAGCGTGCGACCACAGCGCCCAAAATGGAATCGCCCAAGAACTCAAGGCGCTCATAGCTGGCAGAAACCGGCTGGCCCTCGACTGCCGAGGGATGCGTAAGGGCCGCGCGCAGCAGCACCTTATTATTGAACTCATGGCCCAGGATTTCCTGGGCGCGCGTAAGTCGTTCAGACAAAGCCAAGACCTAGGCCTCCCTGGCGTTTTCGATAGCGTCGACGGCGTCGGCGACAGAGTTGAGCGAGAGCAGGGTCTCGTCATCGATCTCGAGGTTGAACTCGTCCTCGATAGCCGTAACCAGCTGCAGGCGCTCGAGCGAGTTGGCATCGAGGTCGTCAAAGGTGGTCTCATCGCTAATTTCGGCAACATCGACGCCCAGAACGTCAGCAGCGACCTCGGCGATCTTGTCGAAGATTTCGGAGCGATCCATAGCGCTTCCTCTCATAGTGCATGAATACCAAAAGAATGGTACCGCCCGGGCGGTACCAAGACATGGTTCTGATTCTACCCCACGACGCACGCCCCGAGACGCATAACGCCGCTGTTATAAAACGATGCCGTCCATGGAGTTGGCGACATTCTCGACCAGCCCGGCGCGCACGGCTTCGGCCGCCGCGAGCGTACCGTTTTTAACAGCCTCGACCGATGTGGCGCCATGGCCGATCAGGACCACGCCGCGCAGGCCCAAAAGAATCGCGCCACCCTTGGCGTCGCCCGAAAGCTTGGCCTTTATCTCGCGCATCTGCTTTTTAATGAGCAGCGCGGCGATCTTGGTGCCAAGCGAAGACATAAAGGCACCCTTGAGTTCCTGCAGCAAAAACTTGGCAGCGCCCTCGGTGGCCTTGAGCGCAATATTGCCCGACATGCCATCGGCAACGACGACATCGAAGTTACCGGAGGTGATGTCCGTTCCCTCGCAGTTACCAACAAAGCCGGGAACGGCGGCTTTCATGGCCGGGAAGCAGGCCTTGGTAAAGTTGGAGCCCTTCTCGTCCTCGGTGCCGTTACCAAGCAGGCCCACGCGGGGATGCTCGATGCCCAGGACAACGCGGGCATAGGCGCTACCCATCTGGGCAAAACGCACCATGTCATCGACCTCGACATCGGGGTTGGCGCCCATATCGCACAGCACCGTCAGACCGCCGGCACGATTGGGCAGCGCATTGGTCAGACAGGGACGCACCGGCTGCTTCTTACCTTCGGCCATATATCTAAACGGCGTCACGTAGGCAGTAGCCGCGGCGGTCATGGCGCCGGTGGAGCCGGCGGAGAAGAACGCGTCCGCATTTCCCTTCTTGATGGCGCGGCACGACAGCACGATCGAAGACTTGCGTTTGGTCATCACGGCGCGAATGGGATCGTCATCCATGGCGATAACGTCGGGTGCCTCAAGGGCCTCAACACGTGCGTGGGAAGCAGCAAAGGGATTGACGATTTCGGCGGGGCCAGCTGCCAAGACCTCGATATCGGGATCGGCGGCAAGCGCAGCCTCGATACCATCGAGAACAACCTGAGGTTTCTCGTCTCCGCCCACAACGTCTACACAAACGCGAACGTTACTCATATACATGCTCCTTATACAAAAATGGCCGACTCACTGAGCCGGCCATTGTGGTTCCATTTGGAACGGCATCGCATCCAGAGTATACCGTTACTCGGTAACGATAACCTCGCGGTCCTTGTAGAAACCGCAGCTGGGGCACACGTGGTGCGGAAGCTTGACAGCGCCGCAACGGGGGCACGTGGACTGAGCCGCAGCCGAGATCTTCATGTTGGCGGAACGACGGGTGTGAGTGCGGATACGACCCTGCTTTTGTTTAGGTACGGGCATAGTGACCTTCCTTATGAACTATCCAGTGTGGCGATTACGCGCAAGTAGCGATACTACCACAGTTTTACTCATCGAGCTTGAGATTCTTCAATGCTGCAAATGGATTTTCCGTGGCAGCGGCCCATTCTGCCTCTGCCTGGGCGGCGCAATCGCATTGCTCGACGTTGAGATTGCAACCGCAGGTGGGGCACAGACCACGGCAATCGGGCTTGCAGAGCACCACAAACGGCGTGTCCATAACGACCGCGTCATTGATGGGCTCACCCAGATCGACGATGCGGTCCTCACCCAGGAGCTCGTAGCCGTCCTCGTAGGCCTCGGGATCCTCGGGCTCCTCAAAGAGGTAGAACTCCTCGATCTCTCCGGCGATATCAAACGAGGCGGGCTCCAGGCAACGGTCGCACTCACCGGTGGCGTGCGCGCGGACCATGCCCGTGAGCAAGACACCGGTACCGGCATTGGTAAAGACAACGTCGTAGTCGATGCCGTCCTGTAGCTGGCACTCCTTCTCGCCCACCGTGTAGGTGGCGACATCGACCTTACCGGTCAGCGGAAACGAATCTCCAGGAAACTCGAGCTGCTCGGAAAGATCGACGGTAACGCTCGGGAACTCAGCCATTACCACTGACCATTCTGCTGGGCGGCACCCTCGTTGAGCTGCTGACGGCAACGGGTAACGGTGCCGGTCAGGCTCTTGAGGTTCTCCTCCAGGTGCGTAAAGACCTGCTCTGCGTAGTCCTCGGCAGCATAACGCGTCTCGCGCTCGTACTGCTGGGCACGATCGCGGATGTCGTCGGCCTGCTGCTGCGCAAGGCGGACGATCTCCTGCTCACCGGCAATGGTGAGGGCCTGCTGCTGAGCGTCGGCGATGATGGAATCGGCCTGAGCGGCGGCGGAAGCCATAAGCTCCTCGCGCTCCTTAAGGATACGGCGGGACTTCTGCCACTCCTCGGGATAGCTCATGCGGATCTCGTCGAGGATGTTGAAGAACACGTCGGCGTCGATGACCTTGAACTGAGCGTTCTTGCCGAAAGGCGGCTTGGCTTCCTCGATCAGCCCTTCGAGCTCATCGACCAAGCTGACAATCCTATCGCCAGGAAAATTCTCGCCCGGCATCCGGTCTCCTTTCATAGGTAACATATCATCGTGTAAGTTTACCACATGCCGCCAGGCATTAAAAAACGTCACGAAAAGCGATGTTTGAGCGCCTTGACCACATTGGGCGGAACAAACGTCGATACATCGCTGCCGAGCGAGGCGATCTGGCGAACGACCGAGCTCGAGATATAGCCGTACTGCGGCGCACTCATGACAAAGATGGACTCCAGCTCGCTATCCAGGCGATAGTTAAGGTCGGCTTGCTGCAGCTCATACTCAAAGTCGGTCATGGCGCGCAGACCCTTGACCACGGCCCCCGCCCCCTGCTCGCGAGCGAAGTCGACCAAGAGGCCGGTAAAGGGCAGGACCTCGACGCCGTCGATATCACCGAGCGCCTCGCGGGCCAGCGCCACGCGCTCATCGAGCATAAACGTGGTGCCCACGCCGTTTTTACCCTGCGACTCGGCAACAGCGACGATCACGCTGGGAAAGATGCGGCGGGCGCGACGGATCACATCGATATGGCCAAACGTAATGGGATCAAAAGTGCCCGGGACGATCACGCGGTTGATGGTGTCATTCATGGGCGTCCTCCTGAAACGTCGTGGCATCATTGTTGTCAGCATCGGTGCCGGCGCTATCGCCCTCACCATCGTCATCGCCGACCCAACGGAGCAGGTCGACCGAGGTAATGCCGTAGCGCTTCTCACGTACAGTCTCAAAGTCTGCCGGATGCGCGCCCGCATCGGCGGCGGCATGCTCAAACAGGGCAAAAGCGCCAGGTGCAAGCAAACCCTGCTGGGCCAGGTCCTGCAGCAGCTCCTCGACCGGCTCGGCACCAAAAGCATAGGGCGGGTCGAGCAGGACCAAATCAAAGGGACCTCCCGGTACACGACCGCGCGAGGCACTCGCCAGCATGTCGCCCGTGACCACGCGCCAACGCGCACGGTCACGGCAGAGCGACTCGATATTCTTGGTAATGAGCCGCGCGGCGTTGCGATCGATCTCGAACGTCGTGAGCGAGCGAGCCCCACGAGAGAGCATCTCTAACCCTAAGGCACCGGAGCCGCCAAAGGCGTCCAGCACACGGACCTCGTCCAGATCGAAGTCGAATGCCGACATGACCATAGATGCGCACGCCTCGCGTACGCGATCAGTCGTGGGGCGGGTGACATCGCGACCACGGGGCTCCTCGATCTTACGACCGCGCCATTCGCCGCCGATGATTCTCATCCTCCGCTGACCTCCTTAAAAATGTGTCGATATCGCATGGCGACCGCATCGCGCAGGGGGCGCGTCGCCACGGAGTCAAGGGTGCAAGCATACCGCAAGAGCTCGACCGCGTCCAAATGGGCCCATTCGATCAGCTCCTCGTCGGCATCCAGGTCGACGAAGCGCAGGGTCACACCGCCATGCTGGCGATAACCCAGGATTTCGCCCTCATGGCGCAAACGCAGGTCCATTTGGGCGAGCGTAAAGCCATCCGAGGTCTTTTCGAGCGACTGAAGACGGTCTTGTGCCGCCGAAGCGCCGCCGTTGCCCTTGGAGTGCGTCATGACCAGGCAGATGCCCGACACGCTACCGCGACCCACGCGGCCGCGCAGCTGGTGCAGGGCAGCCAAACCAAAGCGCTCGCCGTTCTCGATGACCATGACGGTAGCGTTAGGCACGTCGACGCCCACCTCGACCACCGTAGTCGAGACGAGCACGTCAATCTCGCCACGCTTGAAGGCGTCGATCACGCGACCCTTCTCCTCCGCTGGCATGCGGCCGTGAAGGCGCTCGATGGCAAGCCCCGGCAACGCCAGGCGCAGGCGGTCGAGCTCGGTTGCCGTATCGTGCAGCGGAACGGGGACAGTCACGCGACCCTCGTCGTCGCGGGCAATACCGGGCACGTCCTCCAGCTCATCGGCCGAGTCACTCGGCTCCACGAGTGGGCAAATCACGTAGGCCTGCTGACCCTTTTCATGCGCCTCGCGGATGGCGCCATAGGCGAGGTCACGGCCCGACTCGGTGAGCACGCGTGTCGTCACGCCAGCGCCGGGGACAGGCCGATGGCGGATGATGCTCGTGTCCAGATCGCCGTAGACCGAAAGTGCCAACGTGCGCGGGATGGGCGTCGCCGTCATAACGAGCAAATCAGCACCCGGGCCCTTCGCGCGCAGGGCGTTGCGTTGGCCGACGCCAAACCGGTGCTGTTCATCGATGACCACGAGCGACAGATGCTTGAACGCAACGTTATCCGAAAGCACCGCGTGGGTGCCAAAGAGCACGTCAAGCTCGCCCGATTCCAGCTGTGCATGGATGCGCTCGCGCTCTGCTGCCGGCGTGGCACCCGTCAGAAGCGCCCAGGACATGCCAGCCTGCGAGAGCAGAGGGCCGGTCTTATCGGCATATTGGCGCGCCAGCACGCCCGTGGGCGCCATGACGCAAGCTTGCGTGCCGCTATCGGCAGCCACAGCCAGCGCGCAAGCGGCAACGGCGGTCTTACCGGTACCGACATCGCCCAGCAGCAGGCGGTTCATCACCCGCCCGCCATCGCACATATCGCGCAAGATATCTTGGAACGCAGCCTCCTGCTCGTCGCTCAGCGAAAACGGCAGGGCTTGCTTGAGCGCGGCCAGGTGCTCGCCCGCGGTGTGGGCATAGGGAACCACATCGACCAGGCCGCCGTCGTTGCGCAGGCGCAGTGCCAGCTGCAGGTAGAGACACTCCTCGTAGGCAAGCCTTGCGCGCGCGATATCGCGCTCGGCCATACTCGATGGAAAATGGATTGAGCGCAGCGCGCGGGCATTGCTCATCAAGCGACGCTTAACGCGTAAGCGTGCAGGAATAGGATCAAAGGGATTGCCGACGACCTCGAGCGCGCCGCTTACGATGCGGCGCATCCACGCCTGGCTCACGCCATCACTCACGTAATGGACCGGCAGGATGGTGCCTGCGGCACGCCCGTCCTCGAGCTTTTCAAAGTGCGGCGAGGCCATCTGCTTAAAGCCGTAGGCAAACTCGACCTTGCCCATCACGGCCAGGCGGTCGCCCTGCTTAAGCTGCTGGGCAATCCAGGGCTGGCGGAAAAAGGCGACCTGCAGCACGCCCGTCTCGTCAACAAGCGAGACCTCGGTCACCTGCATGCGCGGACGCGGCTGCTTTTGGACGATACGGTCGACCGTGGCGATGATGGTGCACACGGTACCGATGGGCGCCATCTCGATAGACCAAGAACGGGTAAAGTCGAGGTATCGATGAGGGATATGGAGAAGGAGGTCCCCCACCGTCCGAATTCCCAGACGGCGAAGGGCCTCCTCACGTTTACCCGAAACATATTTGAGTCGCGCGATATCCTCGTCGAGCGCATTGCTCTGGGCAAAGCGCTCCGAGACGCGCGGCACGGAGCACAGCTCGGACATGGGCAGTTGCCTACTCGATCGAGAAGATCACGGGATAGAGCGGCTGCTCGCCACGATGGGCGTCAATCTCCAGATCGGGCTGAGCCTCCTCGATAGCGTCGACGATCTCCTGGAAGGCCTCATCGGACAGCTCCTCGCCGGCCAGAATCGTCAGCGCGTCGCCCTCCTCTTCCTCCTGCATGCGGTTGATGCAGTCGAGCGTGACCTGCTTCACGTCGGAACCGACCACGTCGATGGAGCCGGCGATGATACCCATGACGTCACCGGAGTGAATCGGAGAACCGTCAGAGGCACTGGAGTCGCGCACGGCGCGGGTGACCTCGCCATCGCGGACCTCGCTGATGGCGTCGACCATGGCGGCGACGGCATCCTCGAGCTCGGAATCGGGCAGGACCGCGAACAGCGCGGAGAAGGCCTGCGGGACGGTCTTGGTGGGAACGACGGCGACCTTCTTGTCGGTGCAGGCTGAAGCAGCAGCCTCAGCGGCCATGCGGATGTTGCCGTTGTTGGGCAGGATGATGACCGAGGTCGCGTTGACCTGGTCCACCGCGCCCAGCAGGTCGGCGGTCGAGGGATTCATAGTCTGGCCACCCGACACGATCACGTCGACGCCGAGGGACTTGAGGATGTCAGCCTCGCCGGAACCGGCGGCAACGGCGACAAAGCCCAGCGCCTTGGCGGGCTCGGCGGCCTTTTCCTGATCCTCGTGGATCTTGGCGGTACGGTCGTGGGCCTCCATCTCCATGTTGTGGATAAAGACCTCATAGATCTGACCGAGCTGAAGCATGTGCTCGAGCACCAGGTTGGGGGTGTTGGAGTGCACGTGGATCTTGTAGTCGGGATAGGCACCCACGAGCAACTCGCAGTCGCCCATGGAGCCCAGGAACTTAAGGCACTCGTCCTCGTCAAACGGGGCATCGGCCTTAAAGAGGAACTCGTTGCAGTAGCGGAACTCCGAGCCCTCCCAGTCATCGTTGGCCTCGATCTCAACGCGACCGAGGGCCGCATCGCGGGCAGAGCCGGCAGAATCAAACGTGGCGGAGAAATCCTCGACAACGGTGCTACGGCCGAGCGCAGCGGCAACAAAGTTCTCCAGGAAGATGGCAAAGCCAAAGGCGCCGGAGTCGACCACGCCGTTCTCCTTCAGAACCGGCAGCAGGTCGGGCGTGCGGGCGACAGACTGATAGGCCTCGACAACGATGGCATCGAGCGCGTCCTCGGCCGAGAACTTCTTCTTTTCGCACTCGTCGGCCTTGGTCGAGACATCGCGCAGCACCGTGAGGATCGTGCCCTCGATGGGCTTGCGGACGGCCTGGAAGGCGACCTTGACGGCACGACGGAACGCATAGGCGATGTTGGCGGACGTGATGGGCTCATCGGCAGAGACGAGACCCTCGGCCACACCGCGCAGGATCTGCGAGGTGATGACACCGGAGTTGCCGCGGGCACCCATCAGGGAGCCGTGAGTGATGGCGCCGGCGATGGCCTCCATGTCGGCATC
>CABUQW010000033.1 GCA_902493895.1 uncultured Collinsella sp.
TGCTTAAACTGCTCAATTTTTCGTGCTCACGGTGCTCATTTCCCAGTGATCACTCGGACCACTTCTTAGTGAACATCAACAAGTACTCGCTCTCGGCAGATAGGTTTGATCCGAGCCACGGATCGCCATCGAGGAAGAACTCCGGCCAGCGCTGCGTGAACAGCGCTTGTTCGCGCTTCCAGCGGCGCAGCTTTTCCTCGTTGGCCTCTTCCCTGCCGCGCGAGGTGAACTCGTAGTGATACAGCTCGGCATGGGGCGTAAAGATGGTGCGGTAACCCGCCTCCCACACGCGCAGACAAAAGTCCGCGTCGTTAAAGCTGACGGCGAATTCCTTGTTATAGCCTTCGACCTGCTCAAATACGTCGCGTCGGACCATCTGACAAGCGCCCGTTACGGCGCTGAAGTTGCCGGGGCGCACGGCGCGGGCAAGATAGCCCTCGCGCTTTGCAAAAGGCATCTTTGTGGCCGCAAATTAAAAAACGCAATACCATGCCCATATCGATACGTCATATGCGGCCAGCGCATTCTATTGATGTGGAAACCGGTTCGATTCCTTGATTAAAACCGAAGCCTCTACAGCAATTAATAGCGCCTCCAACAACACCAGCACCAGAAACATGCCAACCGAGCCATCATCGACGGTCTCAGAAAACTTCGCAACGGTTACCACGTCAGCCTTCGGCTCGATCGGCTTCTTAACAGCAGCCTCGATGATAGTCGTCTTAGTTGCAACAACCGTGGGCGATACTATGTCTATAACAGGCCTTGCGTGCCCACGACTCGCTTGACTAGATGGTTATCGACCAACCCGCAACAACCAGAGAACACTAGTTCAGAATCCCAATCGTTCCACCACCAGCGTAGAGGGATCGTCGGCAAATCACGCATGCGGTGGAAAATGGCAAGAGCCTAAATTTAGTTCGAAGCTTTATTTAACAAATCGAAAGGGCCGATAAAACGCATGATGAAACTAACCAAGAGCCTCCTGAGACCCTCCAGCAACAAGCAAATCACAAACACAGCCGTTGGAACCAGAAGCACCTGCAATAATCCCAGTCCAACGCCGACACGCGTAAAGGGAAACAGCGAGCTCCAAAGCCAACTTCGGATAGGCGCATAGTCAGAAATAAGATAAGTAGCAAAACAAAGCCTCGCTACAGCGTTTACGAAACGGGAGGAAAAATGCGGCATCTTTAAATCGACCAACAAGACAGAAACTGCTATAGCTAACGAAAAAATAGACGCCGGTGAACCGAAAAAACCGCTATACAAATTCGCAAAGGTCGAGCCCAGCAAGCCATCAAAATGGAATTGACCGTAAAACGAGATTGCAACTCCCACAAAGGAAGCAATGCCGCAAGCAACCAGGAGCCGCATATCCACTATTGACAAGTCTACATACCAGCGAATATAGCAAACAACAACGCAAATTATAATAAAATCTACTAGTAGCCCGTCGATGGGAATCCAAAAGAGCGGCACATACCGCAGGAATCCAAAGACAGAGACCAGAAAAACTCCTAGATACAGATGTAGTTTCTGGCCCAACGCATGCAAAGCCGGAAGTATAAAGGGCAGCAAAAATACAAGCCAAGCATAGACGGTTACAAACCACCAACTAGAACCAGTAAGAGTTGGTGCAAAAATATCTATCAAATTGGTTGGACTTACTTGAATATCGCCGCGAAGCATGAAGAAAAAGCCCAGCGCAATACTATAAAAGAGAACCGTGCCTTCGATTGAAGCTATCTGTTTAACAGCCTTGTTTATGGAGTATTCGACTTTCCCCGCAACAAACCAGATTGTTATGGCAACAAAGCAGCCGACCGCAGTTCTTCCAATTGGATAGAAAAAGATATTGTAGAAAAACCTAGTAAACGAATCAGGAAATACGGAAACAGAATCAACGTTGTGAACAACAAAATGCTGAGCCATTACCGTCCACATAAGGACAATGCGAAGTAATTCGATACGGGAATCTCGCATTTTTACCATAATGCTCCCAAGTAAAATCAAAACCTAATAATACCTCGACCTAGAACCGTTCGAGAATCTCCTCGGCGTTCTCTCGCAGATAGATATCTAGGTCCGGCACGGCAAACTGAACGTAGCCCCTCTGTGGTGCCTGAATAACCTCTCTCTGAAAAGTTTGACTCTGGTGGGGCTACGAACAGAAAGTTGGACTGCGGGATGGTCGGGACTGGAGGTTAGCATGCGCTATTAGCGCCGGGCGATCTAGCCACTAATAGTCAAACGATTTTGACCAATCCCGGTCACCGAACGATGGCCGCCGTGCCTCCCCGCCGATGTTACGCCGGTGGTGCCAACACCGGCGTTAGGAGGGCCATTGAGGTGAACAAGAGACAAGATGACCTACAGGAGATTATAGACGCGACGCTCCGGGAAATGGCCGCGGAGGGGGCGACGGGTTCGACCCATTGGCAGTTTAGCCCCCGCTACAAATGGACCATTTCTGCTGGCTGTATTCTATTTTTCCTTCTTTTTTAAGCACTTGACTATATGTAAACCAGTCCTTATCCGTAATACCAAGTTCATCTTTAATTTTTCGCTTTGAATTAATGCCATCGCTAATTGCTGCGAGGATTTTCTCTTCGATGTCAACCGTTTTTCCAGGTCCCTTTTGTATGGTATTAATCGCCAAGACCAATGAATTAAGCCTAATGACGCCTCGAGCTGTCAAATCAAATTCCTTACCATCGGATGTAACGGTTCCATCCTCAAAAATAAACACAAAACGCTCTAATGTGTCGGTTTTAAATGCAAAACGACCATGCGCGAGAGCATTTCTTATGTGATAAAACAAACTCATGTATTTGCTCGTATTGCCCTTCGAATTAATTTTCACAAACGCCATGCGCTGATCATCAATATTTTCGTAAAAAAGCTCATCCAAGTTTAGCTTTTTGCAGGTGTCCTCTAATTCTTTCTTGCTTCTTACCGCAAGCATCACATCAACATCCCTGCGACTAAATATAGCCTGATTTAGAGAAGTCTTTAAGCTTCGAATCCCTACCCAAGGGGCGGGCGCCCATTTATCAATCTCATTATTTTTACGATTACTCTGACCAGGGCAGGGAGACTCAATCAGGAAAAAATGAACTATACGCATCCAACTAGAGTCTTCCAGAACCTGTTGCGGCAGGGGCTCGGTTAGCCATGAAGTTCGGAGTAATGCCATGTCTACCTCCAGCTAGAGCTTTGCAATCAACATCACAATGCATTTCTCGCCATTAGCAAAAAACTCACGTACGAGAGTCTTCTTAAGTGTCTCAAGCATTTCAATCTGTCGTTTCATGTTAAATCGCATCTTTATATTCCTATCGTAAGTTATATCGAGATTTATCGGTTTATATAAACTTGTATAAGCTTATCGCGGAATATCGTTTGTTTCGACCTGCTAAATCCAACATATCGAGACAGCCAATTACCGCAGGATAGAAAGTTGTTACACCTGTAAAAGTCATCGGTTCGTTCTAACAGACGTGCTGAATGACCCGTTATCCACGGCCTGAGGGAAATCGACCCCAACATGGTAAAGTAGTCGCAACAAGCAACCATGGAGGAACAATGCTCAGCATTCACTACGGCGACAGAGACGATGTGATTTATGACACATCAACATTCTTTGATTACAGTTATTCTCCCTCTTGGCTGCAAGATCCACTGTCACAGCGTATCATCAAATCTATTGACAATGGGACGGTTCTTGGCGCAAACGCAATCGACACCAAGGTGCTCGGAGTTATTCCACCCGAGAAATTATCAACGGGCACCAAAACACTTCTGCTGATGCTCTTTATGCCTCAAAATCTCTACAACGCCTCTACCTGCGGAGATAATTGCGCCTACTGGATTTTGCGCATCGCTTCTAAACATGACATAACCATTAACCTCTACCACATGATGGATTTTGGTAAAGGGCGTTTTACAGTCCGCGTCACCAATACCGGACAGATTGTTCACACCATGGATGAGCTTGTCCTTATCTCGGCAAAATGTCTGAGGGAGGCTCGAGCATGAGAGGGGAATACCAGCTGACCGTAAGAACCAATAAAGTTCAAGTCAAACTCACCATTCGTCGAAACCTGACCATCATCCAAGGCAAAAGCGCCACAGGCAAAACCACGCTGCTGGACAGCCTTCGTGCATACGAAAACCTAGGAGCCCAAAGCGGGATAACCGTTAATTGCGCAGCCCCCTGCCGAGTCATCGGCGGCATTAATTGGGAAGCGCAACTCAGTCGCATCGACAACAGTATTGTGTTTGTGGACGATACACAAAAATTCGTAAGGAGCCATGCCTTCCAACATGCGGCTCGGCACAGCTCTAACTACTACGTCATAGTTGCCAGGGACGAATTGCCCCAGCTCCCCTATAGCGTTGATGAGATCTATGGCCTCAAAAACACCAACAGGGCCACAACAAAATATCCCGTCTACACACGCACGTACACTTCTGCATACCGCATTTACGGAGACGAGCTCTACGATGGAGAGCTACCAGAAGAAGTCATCGTCGAAGACAGTAACGCCGGCTATGAATTCTTTAAAGTCCTGTGTGCCAAAAGCGGAATTCGCTGCGTAAGTGCCGGTGGCAAATCAAACATATACGAAACCGCTCTGAGCTCTCCAGCCCAAAAGCTGCTCGTAATTGCAGATGGAGCCGCTTTTGGTCCCGAGATGCCTTATGTCTATTCACTCAGGAGATTTAAGAAGATCGAACTCTTTTTGCCGGAATCGTTTGAATGGCTTGTGCTGAGATCGGGACTCTTCAACGATGCCCAAACGCAAGACATGCTCCTGCATCCTGCCGATTTCATCGACTGCGAGAAGTTCTTCAGCTGGGAACAGTTCTTTACGAAACAGCTTAGGGAGCTGACCCGAGACAGCTACCTAGCCTACAGAAAAGAAACTCTCAATTCCGCCTACCTACAGCAACATGAGCTCAACACGATTGCTGAATCGCTACCCAAACTCGGAATCACTTCGCGCTAGATCGAGAAATACTCGCTCTCAGCGGATAAGTTCGGCCCCAACCATGGATCGCCCGTCAAGAAGAACTCAGGCCAGCGCTGCATGAACAGTGCCTGTTCGCGCTTCCAGCGGCGCAGCTTTTCCTCGTTGGCCTCTTCCCTGCCGCGCGAGGTGAACTCGTAGTGGTACAGCTCGGCATAGGGCGTAAAGATGGTGCGGTAGCCCGCCTCCCATGCGCGCAGGCAAAAGTCTGCGTCGTTAAAGCCAACGGCGAATTCCTCGTTATAGCCGCCGACCTGCTCAAATACGTCGCGTCGCACCATCTGGCAGGCACCCGTCACGGCGCTAAAGTTGCCCGGGCGCACGGCACGGGCAAGATAGCCCTCGCGCTTTGCCGAGAAGTCCTGGTTGGCATGGGCAAGTGCGCCACGCACGCCAGCCAAAATGCCGGCATGCTGCACCAGATGATCAGCAAAGTAGAGTTTGGCGCCCACCACGCCCGCATCGGGACGCTGCAGATAGCTCATCATCTCTTCGATAAAGTCGGGGCTTATGACCTCGGTATCGTTGTTGAGCAGCAGCAGATAGTCGCCCTTGGCATGCTCCACGCCAAAGTTAATGATCTGGGAGTAATTGAACTCACCCGGCCAGTACACAACGCGCGCGATACCCTTGCCTTCGGATGCCGCAGCCACGCGCTCTGGCAGGGTTTCGTAATACGCAAACGTCTCCGGGGCTTCGCTGTTGTTCTCCACCAAGACGATCTCGTAATTGGTATACGTGGCCTTCTGGGCGATCGACATCACACAGGCATCGAGCGTCTCAACATGGTCCTTGGTGGGAATCACAATGCTCACCAGCGGCGCAGACTCCGGCAGCGCATAGCGCATGCGATAGACAAACGGCGTCTCGGTCTCCTCGACTGTTCCGCAAATGCCCAGCGCGTTAAAGTGGCACTGCAGCGCAAGGCGCCCAGCTTCAATAGCATACGGCTTGCTATCGGCAGAACCGTCGGCGGTGGAACCGGGGTGCACGCGCCAGTGATACAACACGTGAGCAACATGCTCAAAACGTGCGCCCGCCGCAAGGCAGCGGAGCGTCAGGTCGTAGTCCTGTGCGCCCGCAACATCTTCCGGAGACATGCCAATACGATCGATAAGCGCCTTCTCCACCATCAGGAAATGCGTCACGCAGTTATGGCTATAGAGCAGGTCGACGTTGAGCCGCGTCTTAAAGACCGGCTGGCCCCACTCCCCCGTTTTCTGGAACATGTCCTCGTCGCAGAATAGGACCTGGGGGCGCTCGCCCTCGGCCGCCTTATTCAGCGCGGAAACATACTGGAATAACGCGTCCGGCTCCAGAATGTCATCGTGGTCCAAGAACGCGATGTAGTCGCCCATCGCTTGCTCAATACCTGCGTTGGTGTTGACCACAATGCCGCCGTTGCCGGGCAGCCCAATGCGACGAACGCGCTCGTCGTGAGCGGCTGCCGCAAGATTGGCCACAGCATCCCATTCGGGCGAGGCGTCCATCAGAAGCAATTCCCAGTTGTCATAGCTCTGGGCCAGCACCGAGTCCAGCAGCTCGCGCAGGTAGACCCGATCGGTCTTATAGCACGGCACCACAATGCTCGCGAGCGGCCTATAGGCAAAGGCCGCCGAAGCGACACGCTGGCACGCCAAATCGCCCGGCTTTGCGCGATGCTGCTCAAACCAACGTCGATAAGCTGCGTCGTCCGCACGCGCGTCTTTCATGCGGTTCCAGCTGTCGTCGACCATGCCGTTGTATAGGCGCCCATCCATGGCGCAAAAACCGCTCTGAATTTGCCCTGTGGGATCGGTCGCAATCACGACAAAATCGCGTATATCCTGGGGGATTTCAATGCTCAGATACGTTTTATTGACGCGGCATCCGTTCTGCTGAGGCACATCGACCTGCGACTCAAACATATGAACCGTGGCATCGATGGCATTCATATGCGTATCGAATATCTCAAGCTGGGGCGTGCACTGGAGGTCTCCCGCCCATGTAACCTCGTAGCGCCACACGGCGCCCGAATCGGCCGGAAGATAACGAACGGCATCGATCTCGTAGCGGCCGCAGCGCTCGCCGCGCTGCGCATCGCGGATAAGCGCACACAACGCAGGCTTAGCCTTGTAGTTAATCTTGGATTCCAGCTTGGCCACGCGGCTATCGAGGCGAATGGAGCCAAGCTTTTGGCCACCGGACACAAATGCAGCGTCGATCGCAGAGCCATCCAAAAACGGAAGTACCATGACGGCGAGCTCGCGCTCGTAACCGGAAACGGAAGGGCAAAGCGCCAGCACACGGCCATGATCGACCGGGAGCACCAGCGACGGCACACGAGAACCGCTCGTCGTCGCATGGACAAACGCTTGAGAACCCTCCCGCTCAATAAGCGCGGCGACATCCTGACCGGCAAAACGAAGCAGCACAAACAGACGGCCCTGACTGCGGCAAAGTGCCAAACGCTTGATACTCATCTACACTTCTCGCTTTCCCAGGGCGTTCGCTGCCATGCGTTTGCAGGCACCCAGGCGCCCAAACCTCAAGACGTCGTAATCGAACATGAGCTTTTTGCACTCACGGGCATTGGGGGCCTTGCTGGTAAGCGCCGCACGCACCATAGCGGCAACAGACGGGGCACATTGCGCGAGCGCGGCATCGTTGCCTACGGCAGAACCGGCAAGGGCCGCGGCGACGGCAGCAAACACCTTGCCACAGTCCGAGCCCAGCAACCTGAGCGCGTCGTAAAGCACCAGATCGCACAGGAAATATGCCAGATCATCGGCGTGCTGTACATCGAGACCGTCGCGCTGCCAGTCAGCCAGCACCGCGGAGTAAATCTTCACGTGCTCCAGCAGGCGCGTCTCGTCGTCATAGCGCATGGTGTCCATGAGCGAGCCCTTGCGCGCCACGCGGTAGTCGTACAGCCTGTTCGAAATAAGCGCGGTCTTGCGCGAGCGACCGTACACGGCAAAATCGAAGACCTGGTCCTCGCCATACTTGACGGTTTCGTCGAACACGATCCCGTTGCCCAACAAAAACTCACGCTTGCAAGCGGTGCGCCATGCAAAGGGGCGAGACGCTTCCTTAAACAGCAGGTCGGAGCTGTAACCCTCAAACGACACATCGCGCGGGCTCAGCACATAATTAAGCCACGGATACCCCGCCTCCAGCGGATACGGGTTCGCGCCAAAGGTCAACACGTCGCAGTCCTCGCGCTCAAAGGCATCGACGATCACGCGGCATGCATCGGGCGTAAAGCGGTCGTCGGAATCCAAGAACGCGACAATAGGCGCCGTGGACGCAGCGATGCCTGCATTGCGCGCGCTCGACAGGCCCCCGTTGGGCTTATCGACCAGCGTAAAGCGCGCATCTTTTTCGCAATAGACAGCCGCAATATTGCGCGAACCGTCCGGCGAGCCATCGTTGACCAGCACGCCCTCCCAATCGGGCATGTCCTGCGCAAGCAGGGAGTCCAGGCACCAGGCCAGGCACTCCTCCACCTTATAGATGGGAACGACAACGGAAATCTTGGGGGTAGTCATAGCCAAGTGCTCCTACTGTGCGGCAGACACGTCATCGGGATGCGGATTATCGCCGTAGGTGCGCTGATACGTCAGCACGCGCCAGACCAGCGGCAGGCCGCCGATCTTAAAGTAGTGCTTAAACGTATTGAGCTTGCCCGGCTTCTTAAAGTCAAAGCGCGAATCGATATAGGCGCGGGGCGACTTGACCATCAGGCGCAAGTCGGTCTCGCCGCGCGGATCGAACAGCGACAGATCAAAGCGACCGGCATCCCAATCCGCCTTGAGCTCGGGCGAAGCCTTCTCCCAAAACTGCTCGCGCAGCTCATCGACCAGGCGCTCGTCATTCCAGCGATACGTATCGACCTTCATGCGCATTAAAATGCCCTGGAGCTGAGTCTTGAGCTCGGGGCGTTCATCCAAAAAACGTTGCATCTCGGCATATTCGTCGCACACGCAAAACACCTTGTTGGGCGAATTAACGGAGCTCTTCTCGTTATCCTGGCGATAGCACAAAATGGGGTCCGCAATAAACGCGGCACGCTCCGCGCAAGCCCAAACCTTAAAGTTAAAGCCTGCGTCCTGATACGAGGCACCCGGCGTGGGAAGGAACCGAATCTGATTGTCGTTGAGGAACTCGCGCCGATAGATAGCCGACCAAATGGAAGGTTTGCGGTAGAAAATGCCCGGGCGATCGACGGGGCAATACGCGGCGCCCGTCATATGCTCGTCAATGATCCCAAACAGCTCACGGCGCTCGGTGGGCGTGGACCAATACAGGTAAAAGTCGCCCTTAACGACATCGGCATGCTCAGCATCGGCCTTGGCGACCAGCTTTTGGAGCGAATCCTCAAACATAAAGTCGTCGGACTCAAGGATGCCCACGTACTCACCGCGCGCCATCTCCAGGCCGCGGTTCATCGAGTCGCCGTAGCCGCTGTTGGCTTTGTCGATCATCTTTACACGGGGGTCGCGCTCCATGTACTCGCGAATGATATCCGGCGAGCTATCGGTGGAACCGTCGTTGATACAGATGATCTCGATGTCCTCAAGCGTCTGCGCCACGGCGGAATCGAGGCACTCGCGTAAGTAGCGTTCGACATTGCAAATGGGGACAAGCAGCGAAACTTTAGGGGTATCAGAGTTCTGCAAGAGAACCTCCTGTTGAATAGCGTGTAACAGGGTTATTTTAGCAGCCGCGTTACGGCGGGCGGCAGCGCTTGGAATTAGATAAAGCGCTCCAGACAGGATTTGAGACCGCGAGTCGAAAGATAGAACAGCGTGGCGTCTGTCATCGAAACGCCCGAGGTCGCCGCAACGAGCTTGTGGGCAACACGGCGAACGACGCCCTTAGCAGGCATATCCGCCCACTCCGTTCCCAAAAACGTCGTGAGGTCCATGTTGACGCGAGCCGCCACGCGATGGAAGCCATCGGCATCCAAGCGCGCCAGGTCGAACACAATAAGGTCCAAAAACCAAGTTATCAGCTCGCCGGGACACAGGTCCAAAAGACCGTAGGCCGCCCAGTCCTCCAAGACCTCCTCGAGCATCCTCATGTGGGCGTCAAGCTTTTTGGCGCGAGACCCGGCACTGTTGAACTCGTGCGTCGCCGATTCGCTCTCCATCACGTAGTGGTAGAACTTGTCCGGCATGACGACGGTCTTGCGGGCAAGCGCATAAGCCGCAAATTGGAAGACGACGTCCTCGCCCAAAGCCAAACCGGGGGCGAAGCGAATGCCTTTGCGATTGAGCAGCTCACGCGAAAAAGCCGCACGGCAGGCATAGGGCTGCGCATTCGAATGGAACAGCAGTTGGGGATCACGGGCGCCGAAGGTACCAGCTTTGGGGCTCATGAGTTGCTGGACGCGTCTGGGGGCAGCATCGGCAGGTTCACAGACGCCGCCAAAAACGGCGGCCTCGGCATCCGCAGACTCCATGGCATGCAGCACGCGCTCGACCGTCTGGGCATCGATGTAATCGTCGGCGTCCACAAAAAAGACGGTCTCGCCCTCGGCGACATCGATACCGGCATTTCGAGCACACGAAACGCCCGCGTTTTCCTGGTCAATCACCAGTACGCGATCGTCGGCCTGCGCGATCTGGCGCAACACGTTTAACGAATCATCAGTCGAACCGTCGTTGACGCAGACAACCTGAATCGAGCACTCGGACTGGGCCAACAGCGAATCGAGGCATCGCTGAATGGAGCGCGCAGAGTTGTAAACGGGGACGACAATGGTAGCTTTAGGACACGAGGCCTCTCCCATGTCGACCTACCCCCTCAGCGATTCGATGAGGAAAGCGGCGACTACGCCTGGGCCTCCAACCGAGGCGTAATACTTAGCACGCCCCAAGGCACCATCCGTCGCAAAACTCGGATGCTCGTCAACCCAGCCCTCAGGATCTTTGAGGATGGCAGCGAGATTCGCGCGCTTCCACGGCTTGAGGTCGTCAAGCGAAAACTCGCCCGCGTCCAAGGCCGCCTGAAATTCCTTGGCCATCTGCACCAGGAACTCCTTATAGAACTTAGGCGCCAGGCGCACGTAATTCCACATGTACGAATCGTACTTAATGAGCTGATTGAACTTGAGCATGCGCGCAACGTCATCACTTGCGTGGTCACGGGCATAATCCTCTCGAATCCAACGATCAATCTCGGCATACTCGGTATTGACGCAAAAGACCTTAGCCGAAGAATTGACCGAGGAATTCTCGTTGTCCTGGCGATACGACAGCACGGTATCATGCAGGTAAACAGCCCTATCGGCGCACGCGATCACCTTAAAGGCGAATGACGTGTCCTGAAAGGATGCCCCCGGAGTCGGCAGGAACGTAATGCCGTTGCGCTCAAGAAAATCGCGACGGTACACGGCCGACCAAATCGACGGCTTTTGCTTAAAGAACTGCGTCGTATCGCTCGGGTGCACCGGCTTGCCGCAGTCCTTGGCCTTAAACATCTCGTGCAGCGAACGGCGCTCCTCGGGCTTAGACCAGTAGAAATCAAAGTTCGCCTTCGCAAAGTCGGCATTATTGCTATCGGCGGCCGAGACAAGCTTTTCGAGTGCGTCGGACGCCATAAAGTCATCGGACTCCAAGATGCCCACGTACTTGCCACGCGCCATCTCCAGACCGTGGTTCATCGAGTCGCCGTAACCGCTGTTGGCCTTGTCGATCATCTTGACGCGCCTATCGCGCTCCATATACTCGCGAATAATCGCCGGCGAGTTGTCGGTCGACCCGTCGTTAATGCAGATGATCTCAATATCCTTGAGCGTCTGCGCCAGGGCGGAATCGAGGCACTCGCGCAGGTAGCGCTGAACATTGTAAATGGGAATAAGCAGCGACAGAACAGGGCTGCCAGAGGCGTTAGTAGACAAATGTGCTCCTTAGGAAATACCTGTCGTTTCATGGTATCAAAGGGTCAGCGCGCTAGCGGGCGTTTATATAATCTATGGAGCTCGCAGAGGCAAACCGATAAGAAAGGACGTCATGCAGCCCAAAGCCGCACGCAACATACCCATCGAAGCGCTGCGTTTGGTCGCGGTCGCCGGCATCGCGGTGTTCCACACCTTTCAGTGGACCTTCCAAGCCGTCTGCGTCGGCGCCGTGGAATATGCCTCACTTGCGATATTCCCCTATTCCGGCGCGCTCGGTTTTATTAACTTGCTTGGCTGCTGGGCCAACGAGGTCTTCTTTATGCTCTCGGGCTATTTTCTCATCGCTTCGGCCGCGCGTGCTTGGGACGGTGGAGCAACGTGGAAGTCGCAAATGCAACGGACGGCGCAGCGCCTTGGCAAGGTCATTATGCCCACTGCGTTTTATTGCCTCGTGGCGCTCGCGTGGTCCACGGTCGTCTCACCCATTCCCAATGTTACCCTCAATACGCACTACTGGTACACGCTAGGCCTTGAGTTTATCTGGGTCTATGCCGCCACGGTCTTCATGGCGCCATGGTTTGGACTGGCTAAGAGTCGACTCCCCCAGAAAACCTACAAGACGACGGTCATCGCCGTTGGCATCCTCGCATTTGTTGTTAACGGGTATTTAGCCG
The DNA here is from genome assembly GCA_902493895.1 of uncultured Collinsella sp. GTDB lineage: Bacteria > Actinomycetota > Coriobacteriia > Coriobacteriales > Coriobacteriaceae > Collinsella. Next base: position 12,597 of record CABUQW010000033.1, read on the forward strand.
CTATGAGTGCGACAAGCGCCGGCGAGTTTTCTTGGCTGCAGAAGCTCATGAGCGCCGCCACGTACGTAATCGCGTTTTTGATCGGCGGGCTGCTCCGCGACGTAACCGACGCCATGGATTCGGACAGGGCGGGCGCCTTAGGCACGCGGTCGCTCGCAGCGGTTTTGGCATTCGTCACCATCCTGGAAGGCGAGCTCTCCTTCACCGGCAACCTCACGGCGATGGCAACCCTCTCCTACAAATCGACCTCGCTGGTCTCGTTTGCTCTCGCTGCCGCCTCCTTGCTCTTTGCGGCAACCCGACGCAGTGCCTCAGACAATCCGCGGACTGCAGGTGCCATCGTCACCTTATCGACCGCCACGCTCGGTTTCTATGTGATGCAGTCGCTCACCAGTAGCCTGTGGCGTCCCGTCTTCAATACGTTGCTCGCAAACAAACTGGTCAGCCAAAACAGCCCGGCAGTTATATGTATCGTCACGGGTACCGTCATTAGCATCGTCTTTGCCCTGACGCTTCTCACCATCGACGCAGCTAGAAGCCTTATCGCTCGCAAGCCCAAGCGGCAATAGACACGCTGCCGTCAGACCCTAAAGCCGCTACAGCCGTGGCAGGTTCCTGCGTTTTATTCAAAGCTTGCCGTCAAGGTGCGCCGAGCCTTTACAATAGGACAGTCCCAAGGACGTATTCGATAGCTTCCGCGCTGCACTCGCCCGCCGCGCGTGAAAGGATATATTGCCCCATGCCTTCAACCCTTCCCGCTCCCATCGACAAGCTCGCCATCGTCGTCGTTACGTACAAGCGCCAGGAACTCCTGGCCAACTTGTTCGACTCCATGACCGAGCTCACGGCAACGCCATGGCGCATCGTGATTGTCGATAACGAGAATTCGCGCGAGACCGAGGCCATGTGCATCGCATTCAACGAGCGCCTGGCCAACCTGTGGGGCATCGACACCGAGCAGCCCGACGCGCAGGGCGGCACCGACCGTGTCATCTACGCCCCGCAGCTCGAAAACGGCGGCGGTGCGGGCGGCTTCTCCGCCGGCACCAAGTGCGCCTACGACCTGGGCGCTCAGTGGTTCTGGGTGATGGACGACGACGTGCTCGTCATCCCCGAAGGCATCGAGCGTCTTGCCAAGTGGACCGACCGCTACGATGTCATCCAGGGTTCGCGCCTGGACTTCGACGGCGGCGCCTTCTTTTGGCAGTACCAGCTCATCCTTTCGCTCGGTATCCCCAACCCTGTCGCCAAGTGGGACTTGGGCCCCGAGGGCTACCGCGCCATGAACCAGCTGTGCTTTGAGGGCGGCATGTTCTCGCGCCGCGTGGTCGACAAGATTGGCCTGCCCGATGCGCGCTTCTTTATCTACGGCGACGATGCCTGCTATGGCTACGTGGCCAGCCAGCACTTCCCCGCCGCCGTTGTTGCCGACATTGTGCTCAAGCGCGCCCGCGCCGTCTCTAACTGGGACATCGCCGGCAAACGCCAGCTCAACTCCACGAGCGACACCAACCGTTACTACATCATGCGCAACCGCGGTTATCTGGCACGCTACATGCAGATCTACGGCGACTACCACCCCATGCTGTTCCGCCTGGGCAATGCCGCGACCTTCTGCAAGGAATTCATTCGCTTGGCCGCGGTCGACAAGTGCTTTAAGACCGGCATTCCGGCGCTGCGCCGTGGCATGAAGGACGCCCGCAAGATCGTCAAGGACCCCAACTGGAAGCCCATGCCGCCCATGAAGGACACGGAGTAGTAAAGGGCTTTCGTCATCCCCTATAACCGCTGGCACACCACGGACACATGCTGCCCATCAAACCCAAACCCCCAGCGCATGCGTCCAATGGCGGGGCGTGGCACACGGATTTCGTCGATGCCGTCGCGCTCTATGTCGAGCAGCGCCTGCACGGCCAGCAATTCCAAGCCCAGCGCATCCACACCGGGGTCATACATCATGTTGATCGTTATCAGCGGACGTTCATCGAGCATACCGATCGTATCGGCTGTGTCGAACACGGCGCCCGTGGGAAAAACCTGGATGTCCCAGCGATCCGCGCCACACTTTCGCCTCGAGGCAGGATTGGCATAGCCCGGCAAGCCAAAGCAGAGCCCCTGCAAGAGCAGATGATATGGCAGCGGCGTATCTGGGTCGGCCGCACCGATTCCCGCATCTCCCAAGATGCGGCTTAGCGCCCGCCTCACGGTATCCTCGTTCCCATGGCACAGCCCGTCGCGAAACGCATCGACGTCTCGAATGTCTTCTGCGGCACACTCAAACCACTCAATAATCACTAGACGCAAGGCCTGACGAAGCTCGTTATTGGGCAATCGCAAAGCACGGAGGCGATCGCCATGCTCTGGCTCCTCAGTCATATCCGTCGTGAGAAAACCGGACAGATACAGCGCTGTCCACATGCCATCGTCAGGCGAGACATCTGGCTCTGCAGTGCCCAAACAAAGCGGGACCTCAGCGCACCCATGGGCCTCGAGCAAATCAAACAAGACCGAAAGGCGGTCGAGATTCCACCCGGCAACTACCCTACTCAGGCAATCGGCATATCCATACAGATCGGCACGCACAGGAGCCGTGCAGCCTCGGCCCAGAAAACCGATCACACGCTCTGGACTCGAGCAATAGGCCCTGCCAAACCGATACCCCTCGAGCCATTCACGCGCATCATCCAGGTATTCCTCGCGCCCAGCATGATTCAATAGAGCCTCGACCTCGGCATCCGAAAAACCGAAACATCGGTCACACCACGCCGACAGCGGCGTCGTCAGACAATACGAGCAGCCGCGCGAAGAAAGCGCCACTTCGGCAGGACTGGGACGCTCCCCCATCAGACACGTCAGCAGCAACGAATCACGCGCAGTGGCAATGGCATCGAACAGCACACGGTCAAGTAGTTCTGCCGGATCGGCGTCGGAAGCGTCCCTCGCGCTCGCACGGCGAGACCACGCCGCATCGTACCCATCAACGAGCAATACAACCTGCTCATCGCAGGCAATCTCCAGCAGCTCTATGAGCACACCGAGCACCGAGTCAACCTCGTCCGCACTCGCCACGCCACGCGCGACACGTTCGATGTGACGCACCTTATCTCGAGCTAAATCCGGAGCCTCCAAGAGCGCCAACAAGCGAGCGCACTCGCCCGAAAGGGCATCGCGCACGACGCCGGCAACAGCGGGGCCACACCTCGCAGCGCCAGAAATGTCCAGCGATATCACCGGATAGCAAGCATACTCATCCCGATAGCGCCCGCCGTTCGCATCCCAAATCTGAGCATCGGCAAACGAGATCCGACCGGCGCGACCGACCGCCGGACGCTCCAGAAAAGCCCTGAGCATCGACAAGTTCATGCTCTTGCCAAAACCCTCGGGTCGACAGCACACCACAACGGACGCGTCGCAGTCCAACACATCAGCAATAAACATGGTCTTGTCAACCAGCATGCAGCAACCAAGGGCCTCCGCATAGTCGTGCATGCCAATGGGCAAAACCGCATCGTCGGCACAGCCGATCAAGCGCACGCCAAAGCCAGCAGCACAATCAACATTTGCCTGTTCAGACACCAAAACGTTCCCCCTAAATCGCAGCACGATGCCAATTGTAATGACCGCATCGCATGTACCGATGACGCCGCGCAAACATATCGGGCAACGGTAGCAACAAGAGGTGTGAGGGGGCACAACTAATCGTTGCACAACAAAACGGGGCCCAATGTATTAGCACCAGACCCCGTCCCAACTCTTTAGTTATCTGGCAACCGAGAGGCTACTCCTCCGAGCCGTCCTCCCCAGAAGCCTTCTTCTGCTGATCGAGCTTATGCTTACCACTTACGATAGACGTAGCGCCCAGTGTGGCCAAGCTTGCACTGGCAAGGCTCGCCATAACGATAAGGTCGCCCGTCTTGGGCATGTTGCCGCCAGATGACTTGGTCGTTGTAGTCGTCGTGGTTGTAGCGGTCACCGTCTTGGAGTCATTTTGCTCTTGGACCTGGTTGTCAGCACCGCTCTTGTCGTCGTCTTCGGGCTGTTTCTTTTCGCCCTCGGTCTTGCTCTCGTCCTTCTTCTGAGTGGACTTGTCGTCCTTCTCCTCAGAGCTAGAACCCTTATCGGATTCGGTCTTCTCGGAAGCCTTGTCCTTGGAGTCGTCCCCTGCGGCCTCGGTCTTTTCCGTGGAAACCTGATCAGAGTTGTCCTTGTTCTGGGCCGAGCCGTTATTGACGCCAGCCATCAGCGAAGAACCCAGCGTAGAACCAAGCTGCTCGGAGAAAGAAGGCTTCTTGTCCGGCGAAGCAACGGGAGCGTCCGGCGCCTTATTCGAGTCGTCCTTGGAAGCATCGGAATCAGGGGTTGCGTCAGAGCCGGAGCCGTTGTTAGAGCCGGTGTCAACGGACGAATCGCTCGAGCCGGTGGATGAGTTAGAGGTGTCAGCGTCGGTCGAACCAGAAGCGTCGCTGTCCGTATTGCCGGCAGAGCTTGAAGACGAATCGCCCGCAGCAGAGCCGTTCGAATCGGAGCCGTTCGAGGTAGAGCCGTCGTTGGTAGTGCCACCAGCAGAGCCATTACCGTCAGCATCGGTCGAGGGCGCATCCATCCTGTCATCGTTGGCATCGTCACTCGAGTCGTCATTCGAATCAGGTGTCGGCGAGGGCGCCGGCGTAGGCTCGGGCTGCACGGGCGTCGCAGCGGCTGCCTCGTCCTCAGCGATATAAACCAAGCAGTCCTTTAGCTCGTTGCGGTAGCGGTTCTTCCAGCCCTCATGATACTGGGGCTGGCTCGAATACTTGGTCGCCACGTTATTGACCACGCTGTTGGAGAGCGCCGTCACAAACTCGCGGTCGGACATATCGTTGGAAAGATTCGCCCAGCGGAAGAAGTCTCTGCAGCCACCGGTACCGCACATGTTGGTGATGCTCCACACCATGCCCTTGACGCAATCGGCGCGGCCCGAAATATCAATGCCCAGGCCGCTCTTGAGCCACGCCTCGGTCACCGCATAGTACGAGTTGTACGCATAGGCATCTTGAAGTGCTGAGAACTCAACAGGATCGGTGTTGTACGCACCTTGAAAGGCATCCTGAGCGATATGGCCCAACTCGGTGAGCTGACCGTTCTCGTACATGGCATTGCTCGTGTTGGAAATCTCGCTGCCGCGATCAATCGCATCCTTGAGCATGCAGTATTTTTCGGGGTTGTAGTTGTAGGCCTGCTTCATAAACGGGATGAGCGACCAACGACGGTCGAACTGGTAATAGCCCAGCGCGTTATAACCGTCGCCATACGAAAAGCCCTGGTTGTAATTACCATGGCTCTCGTACTTGGTAAAGTACTTCATCTCGGGAGTCACGTTGACAAACGAAACGCCCTGGACCGACCTCAGCACGCCCGAGAAAGACTGCTGGGTGTAGAGACCTTTGTCGATATCGGTGGCATCCGAGACAACGCCCGGCGTGGGCTCCTCGGCAGCGGCGGGTGCCGGCGCGGAAACGGCGCCAAACGAAAGCGCCAGCGTCAGGCCCGCGACAATCGCGGAATGCTTGGGCTGCATAAGATCCTCCCTGCATTGGTGTAGTTAAAGTGCAGTTTGCAAAGATGAAAATAAGTATTGCAGCTCGCCCGTTGTTACACAACAACCCCTCGGTAAACGGCAACAACCCTCCGCGAATTCTTAAGGAATTGCGGTCAACCTACAGCTTAATGTCGAAGTTGATCTCGGGGACGGCGGCCAGGTCGGCCAACGTCACGCCGTCAACATAGTTCTCGATGACCTCGTCCAGGCCGCGCCAGAACTTGACGGTGGAACACAGGTCGCTGCGGGCGCAGCTGTTGTCGATGCCATCGCACGCCACCGGAGCCGTGCTGCCCTCGACGGCGCGCAGGATGTCGCCGGCACGAACCTCGGCCGGGTCCTTAGCCATCATGTAGCCGCCGCCCTTGCCGCGCACGCTCTTAAGCAGGTCCGCCTTCATAAGCGGACGAACCAGCTGCTCCAGATACTTTTGCGAGATATGCTCGCGGTCGGCAACCTCGCGCAGGGCAATCTTGCCCTCGGCGTCGCCCAGCGCCGCGATATAGATCATTAGCCGGAGGGCATAGCGGCCCTTAGAAGAAATGAGCATACCTACCCTCCCGTTGTTCCTGGGACAAAATCAGGCTTGTTAGTCCCAAATCCTATGCACGCGGGGCAAACAAACCTGATTATTATGTCCCACATCTAAAAAGTCGAGTGGATTAGTCGGGTTTTCCCTTGACTAACGCCGAACCCATAGTAACTTTATTCCGAGAAGATTCCTAGGGTTTAGTACACCTATGAGTACACCATATACAGAGAGGGACAGCATGAGCGCAAATCCGCTGCTTTCCATCGAAGGTCTGACCGCCTCCGTGGACGAAAAGACCATCCTCCACAACGTCAACCTCAACGTCGCCGCCGGCGAGACCCACGTGCTGATGGGACCCAACGGCGCCGGCAAGTCCACCCTCGGCCACCTGGTCATGGGCGACCCCGTCTACACCGTGCAGGACGGCCGCATCGTCTTTGACGGCCAGGACATCACCGAGCTCACCACCGACAAACGCTCGCGCGCCGGCCTGTTCCTGAGCTTCCAGGCCCCGGTCGAGATCCCGGGCGTGCCGCTGTCGAGCTTTTTGCGCGCCAGCATCGCCGGCCGTCCCGGCCTAGAGATGAAGGGCAAGGAGTTCCGCCGTCGCGTCAAGGAGCTCGCGGCCGAACTCAACATGGACACTGCCTACCTCAACCGCGAGCTGGGCGTGGGCTTCTCGGGCGGCGAGAAAAAGAAGGTCGAAATGCTCCAGCTTCTGCTGCTGCAGCCCAAGCTCGCCATCCTGGACGAAACCGACTCGGGCCTGGACGTCGACGCCCTGTCCACCGTCAGCCATGGTATGGACGCCTACCGCAAGAGCTGCGACGGCTCCATGCTCATCATCACGCACAACACGCGCATCCTGGAGCACCTGGATGTCGACCGCGTCCACGTTATGGTCAAGGGCCACATCGTGCGCGAGGACGACGCCTCGCTTATCCCCTGGATCGACAAGAACGGCTTTGAGACCTTCGAGCGCGAGGCCGCCGAGCAGCGAGCCCAGGCCGAGGCCGCCGCTGCCGAGCAGCAGGCGTAAAGGGGCGACGCAATGACCAAGAACCGCACCGAGGTCGCGGACATCGACCGCAGCCTCTACGACTTCACCTATGGCGAGGAGGGATTCGAGCGTCTCGACGCCGGCATCACGCCCGACATCGTGCGCGAGATCAGCGCCAAGAAGGACGAGCCGCAGTGGATGCTCGACCTGCGCCTAAAGTCCCTCGAGATCTTCAACCGCTTCCCCGATCCGACGTGGGGCCCCTCCATCGAGGGCCTGGACATGGACAACATCGTCACCTACGTCAAGCCCAACACCGACCAAAAGCACGACTGGGAGTCGGTGCCCGACGACATCAAGAACACCTTTGAGCGCCTGGGCATCCCCGAGGCCGAGCGCAGCTACCTGGCAGGCGTCGGCGCGCAGTACGACTCCGAGCTCGTCTACCACAACATGCAGGACACCGCGTCCAAGATGGGCATCGTCTACTCCGGCATCGAGGAGGCCCTGCACGATCCGCAGTGGGAGCCGCTCATCCACGAGAAGTTCATGACGCTCATCCCACCCACCGACCACAAGTTTGCGGCTCTGCACGGTGCCGTGTGGTCGGGCGGCTCGTTTGTCTACGTGCCCAAGGGCACCAAGCTCGATTTCCCGCTACAGAGCTACTTCCGCCTTAACGCCAAGGGCGCCGGCCAATTTGAGCACACGCTCATCATCGTCGAAGACGATGCCGATCTGCACTTCATTGAAGGTTGCTCCGCGCCCAAGTACAACGTGGCCAACCTCCACGCCGGCGCTGTGGAGCTCTTTGTGGGCAAGCGCGCGCACCTGCGTTACTCGACCATCGAGAACTGGTCCAAGAACATGTACAACCTCAACACCAAGCGTGCGCGTGTGGACGAGGACGGCGGCATTGAGTGGATCAGCGGCTCCTTCGGCAGCCACGTGGGCTACCTCTACCCCATGAGCGTGCTCAACGGCCGCCGCGCCCGCTCGAGCTTTACCGGCATCACCTTTGCCGGCGCCGGTCAGAACCTCGACACCGGCTGCAAGGTCGTGCTCAACGCGCCCGAGACCTCGGCAACGGTCGAGACCAAGGGCATCTCCAAGAGCGGCGGCATCCAGACGTTCCGCAGCTCCATCGTGGCCACGCCCAAGGCCGAGGGCTCCAAGGCAACCGTGAGCTGCCAGTCGCTGATGCTCGACGACCAGAGCCGCTCCGACACTATTCCGGCCATGGACATCCGCGCCAAGAACGTCGACATCGGCCACGAGGCCACCATCGGCCGCATCGGCGACGACAAGGTGTTCTACCTGATGAGCCGCGGTATCTCGGAGGAAGAGGCCCGTACCATGATCGTCAACGGCTTTGCCAACCCGATCTCCAAGGAGCTGCCGCTGGAGTACGCCGTCGAGATGAACAACCTGATCAAGCTCGAGATGGAAGGAGCGATCGGATAATGAAACAGGAAACCAACACTGCTGCTACCACGCTCGAGCAGGTCAATGCGATGCCGGCTGCAACTTGGGGCTGGCTGAAGATGAATCAGACCAAGCTCGAGCTCTCTGACGAGCTTGCCGTCGCTCCCACCGAGGCCGTTGAGATCGAGGGCTTGGACGAGCAGTTTACTGGCGTGGCAGACGCGTTCGAAGCCGCCATGGACGCCATGGCTGAGCGCTTCCCCGAGCGGCGCGCCTCCGCCCCCGGTGATGCCGCCGACCGCGCCCGCATCACACCCGAGACCGAGCTCGACGTGCCCGCCACCTCCGTCTACCAGGCCGGGGCTATCAAACTGGAGGAGGAGCTCTCCCCCGCTGAGGCCTTCGAGACCGGCATGGGCGAGGCCGCCTACACCTATCTGGCCGATCACGCCATCAAGCGCATCGTCATCGATGTGCCCGCATACCAGCACGCCACGGTTACTGTGCGCGTGAGTGGCGTCGACGCTGCCGCGGCCATCGCCGCCATCGACGTCGTCGCTCGCCCGCAGGCAACGCTCGACCTGCAGATTGCCCTGGACTCCCCCGTTGCCGGCCAAGGCGTCGTGGGTTCCGTGCTACGCGTGTGCGCCCACGAGTACGCCACCGTCAACGTGACCTGCACGCAGACGCTCGACGATAGCTGGATCGCGCTCGACGACACCGGCCTGTTCCTAGACGAGGGCGCCCGCGTCAACGTGCAGCACACCGTCCTGGGTGCCGGTGCCAGCGCCACCGGCCTTGCCGGCGACCTGCTGGGCGATACCGCCAAGGTCACCATCGATACTGACTACCTGGGCGCCCGCGAGCAGGTGCGCGACTTTAACTACGAGCTGCGCCACCGCGGTCGCAAGACCGAGTGCGAGATCGACGCCAACGGCGTGCTGACCGGCACGTCCAAGAAGGTCTACCGCGGCACCATCGACCTCGTGCACGGCTGCAAGGGTGCAACCGGCACCGAGCGCGAGACGGTGCTTTTGGCCAACAAGGGTGTCGACAACA
>CABUQW010000034.1 GCA_902493895.1 uncultured Collinsella sp.
CGACGCTGCGCGGGCCGCATTTGGACAATCTGACGTTCAACTTCAAGGGCGCGACCAGAAGGTCAGCGCCCTTTCGTTTCACGTCACCTTGTCTCAAATGCGGCCCGCTCGCTGTCCGTCCTCTACCTGCGGCGCCGCCTTGCTCCGGATGCGGTATGCTCAACCTGCGGCGCCTTAGAGGTAGTCATTGGGGACGTTCTTAAATGACTAGGTTGGGCACATTGCTTTGAGATGTTATTCAATCAGCTGTGATGGCATTTGAGCTGTCTACCTGCTCAAAGTAATTAATAGCATGCATCTGCTATTGAAAATATTGCTCAGAATATCGTTCAAGAAGTCGCGGAGCGATTTTTGATGGGTCGTGCGTCAAGCGATGTGGCAAGTTCTTGGTTAGATATTGGTCAGTTTTGGGTCAACCTTGCCAAAAGCTTGACGAATGCAAATTTAGACGTCAGCGAATGAACACTTTGAGCAAGCCCGGTGCAAAATTCTGGGCTGATTCTCGATAATCGCCTTCAATCGTCCCTTGCCAAGCGCTGGCCTCGCGTACAATCTGCTCCGACATTCGCGCGCCGTCCGGCGCTTAAGAGGGGAGGGCCCCATGGCAAACGAGATTTGGACCATCAAGCGTTGTCTCGAGTGGACCAAGGAGTACCTGGCTGAGCGCGGCGAGGAGCACCCCCGTCTTTCTGCCGAGTGGCTGCTGTGCGCCGCCACGGGCCTGGCGCGCATTGACCTATATATGCGTATGGACGAGACGCTTAACGCGGCCCAGCTCGAGACCATGCATGCGGCCGTTGTCCGCCGCGCTAAGGGCGAGCCGCTGCAATACATCACGGGCAGCACGCAGTTTCGCATGATCGACGTCGCGTGCGCCCCCGGTGTGCTCATTCCTCGCCCCGAGACCGAGATGCTCGTCGAGGAAGTCCTCAATTATCTGGATGCCGAGGTGCTGAGCCCCGAGGCCGCTGCCCGCCAGCGCGTGGAGCTGCCTTGGAACGATGAGGTCGAGCAGGCCCGCAAAGCCGAGGCCGCGCTGGCTGACGAACGCGCGGCCGCCGAGCGCCGTGCCGCCAACCTGACGGCCGCCGATGAGGCTGCGCTGGGTAGCGACGTGCTCGGTAGCCGCGCCTATGCCGAGGAACTGGCCGACCGCGAGGCCGAGGAAGCCGCCGCGCAGGCAGCAGAAGCCGAAGCGGCAGAAGCAGAGGCCATGGAAACCCCCGAGCCCGAGCTCGACGAATACGGCATCGCCATTGAGGACAACGACCAACAGGCGACTCCCGCGCAAGATGCCGCCGAGGCTAACGTATCTGCCCCAGCCGAGCCCCGCACTGCCCGCGTTCTCGAGGTCGGCTGCGGCACGGGCTGCATTTCGCTCTCCCTTGCCTGGGAGCGCCGCGGGCACGTTACCTGCACTGCTACCGATATCGAGCCGCGCGCCATCGACCTTGCTACCAAAAACCGCGATGCGCTTGGCCTCACGTCCGACGAGGTCGCCTTCAGCCTCACAAACCTGGTGAGCTCCATTCCCCGCGAAGAGTGGGGCACCTTTGACGTACTCGTCTCCAACCCGCCCTACATCCCCACCGATGTCATGCGCTCGCTGCCGCATGAGGTCAAGGACTTTGAGCCCGATCTGGCGCTCGAGGGCGGTGCCGACGGTCTCGATATCTTCCGCCGCCTGCTCAACGCGGCGCCCTACATGCTGCGTGCCGGCGGCCTGTTTGCCTGCGAGCTCTACGAGGGCGCGCTCGACGCCGCGGCCGAGCTCTGTCGTCAAGCAGGCCTTTCGGACGTGCGTATCGTCCACGACCTCACCGATCGTCCCCGCATCGTTCGAGCCATCGTCACCGAGCCCAAACAGCGTATTTAAGCTGAATAAATAGACATTTGCGCAAATTTGTCCTTGCAATATACCGTAAAACTTCTACTATAGAAGGAGAAAGGTATGTCAAATCAGCTGTATCGGTACCGTATCGTGCTTGATTACATTGAACCTTGGCTTGATGAGCAGGATGAAGCTACGCTGAAGCAGATTTATGCAGACCTTTTGGTGCTCGAGAAGGAAGGTCCCAGCCTTGGTCGTCCGCTGGTTGACCGCGTAAAGGGCTCGAAGCTTCATCATTTAAAGGAGCTGAGAGTGACGTCGTGTGGTGGGCAGGTGATTCGCATCCTCTTCGCCTTTGACCCCAAGCGCCAGGCGGTATTGCTATTGGCGGGTGATAAGTCGCGAGCGGGATCGTCAAGGGCAAAATGGAACGGTTGGTATGCGATCAACATTCCAAGGGCCGAGCAAATATACCGTCGCCACGTAAGGAGGCTCGATCGAGATGGAACTGCATGAGTATATGGAATCTCGCGGGATAACACGCGACTCCATTACCGCCGAGCAGGAGAGGACTCGCGATCGTATCGAAGCCTATAAGCTTGCTCAGATTCGCAGGTTAAAAGATCTAACACAGGCGTCGGTCGCCCAGTCGATGGGCGTTTCTCAAAAACGTGTATCCGAGCTCGAGCGTGGGGAGTTGGGTTCGATGAGGCTCGACACGCTGAGCAGGTACGCAGAGAGCCTCGGCGGAAAACTGGTTGCAAGCATCGAGTTTCCCGATCGTACCGTTACGCTTGCGCGCTAAAAATCTTCAATTAACCCCCTCACTTTCACCGACTACTAGAGCCGCTCACCAAACCAACATGCGCTCTGGGCAAATAGGTTGAACGTTTCGTGCGAGAATGCCCCACAGTAAACAAACTTGCACCAGAGCGTAAGGGGCTGGCATACACATGCAGACGGTCTACCGGGTATACGAGGGAACGCGCGAGCCGCATCGGCTTGCCGTCGAGCGCACGGCCGAGGTGCTCGGCCGCGGCGGCCTGGCTTTGATCCCGACCGAGACCGTCTACGGTGTCGCCGTGGCAGTCAACGCCTTCTCGGACGCCGTGCCCCAAGATACAAGCGAATTCCCATCGTGGCCGCGCGATCCGCAGGCTGCCGTCAATGGCGCCGCAGTTCCTGCGCTCGGCACCGGCTATCGCCGTATCTTCACTCTCAAGCAACGTGAGCTCACGCAAACCGTCGCTTGGCTGGTCGATGGCGTCGAAGCACTCGACCGCTATGGCGTGGATATCCCGGAAGATGCCCGCGTACTCGCGCGACGATGCTGGCCGGGAGCCCTGACTATCGTGGTCAAGGCAGCCCCCTGCGTGCCGACCTTTATGTGCGCTGCCGACGACACGGTGGCCCTGCGCGCTTCGGCCTCTCCCGTGGTCCAAGCGCTCATCCGCGCCTGCGGCAGTCCCCTTGCCTGCACGAGCGCCAACACGCACGGCGCGCCTTCGCCGGCAAGCTTTGCCGCCGTCGAGGGTCGCATCCTGGAGGGGGTCGATGTTGCCGTCGACGCCGGTGAGACCCCGTGTCGCGACGCCTCGACCATTGTGTCGTTCCAGCACGGCGGGCTCCAGATCCTGCGCCAAGGCGCACTTCCCGCATCAGAGATCGAGCGGGTCCTGTCCGACCCGATGCAATAGAAAGGTGTAAGCGATGTCGTTGAATCTGGGCAGCCTGGGCATGGAAGATGCCTCGTTTGACTTTGGCGGTTCCTACATCATGGCGCTCGACTGCGGCACCACCTCGGTACTTGCGACCATCGTCGACGAGTACGGATGCATCGTCGCGCAGGCACGTCGCAGCGTCAAAACGAGTTTTCCGCGTCCCGGTTGGGTAGAGCAAGACCCCATGACGGTCCTTGCCAGCCAGATTGCCGTCATGATGGAGGTTCAGTTTAAGAGCGGCATCCATTCTGACCGCATCGCCGCCATCGGCATCTCCAACCAGCGCGAGACCACGGTGGTCTGGGACCGCGTGAGCGGCCAGCCCATCTATAACGCCATCGTATGGCAGTGCCGTCGTACCGCGCCGGCGATCGACGCGTTGGTTGAACAGGGTTGCGAGGAGCTGGTGCGCTCCCGCACGGGACTTACGCTTGACCCGTATTTCTCGGCCTCCAAGGTGCAGTGGATTCTCGACAACGTCGACGGCGCACGCGAGAGCGCGGCGGCGGGCGACCTCATGTTTGGCACCATCGACACCTGGCTCATCTACAACCTCACCGGCGGCCAGGTCTTTGCCACCGACTACACCAATGCCAGCCGCACGGCACTCTTTAATATCCATACGCTCGATTGGGACGACGACCTGCTGGCGCTCTTTGACGTTCCACGTTCCATGATGCCCGAGGTTCGCTGGAGCTCGGGCGACTACGGCCGCGTCGCGAGCGACATCATGACCAACATGCCGCCCATCATGGGCGTGGCGGGCGACCAGCAGGCATCGCTGTTCGGCCACTGCTGCTTCTATCCCGGCCAGACCAAGAACACCTATGGCACGGGCTGCTTTATGCTCATGAACACCGGCGACCAGATCGTCGAATCCAAGAATGGCCTGGTCTCCACCATCGGTATCGCTGCGGACGGCAAAGTCAGCTATGCGCTCGAGGGCTCTATTTTTGCCGCCGGCTCAACGATGAACTGGCTTCGCAACAACATGGGCATCATCTCGAGCGTGAGCGAGTCGGCACAACTCGCCGCTTCGATTAGCGACAACGAGGGCTGCTACTTCGTTCCCGCCTTTGCGGGTTTGGGCGCTCCCTGGTGGGACCCGCATGCCCGCGGTATCGTGTGCGGTCTGAACGGCGCCTCGAGCCGTGCGACCATCGTACGTGCCGCCTGCGAATCCATGGCATATCAGAGCTACGACGTGCTGCGCGCCATGGAGCAGGACGTGGGGCTTTCGATCGAGCGCCTGTCTGTCGATGGCGGTGCCTCGCGCAACGAGTTCATCATGCAATTCCAGGCCGACCTGCTGGATATCCCCGTGCTGCAATGCGAGACGGTGGAGACCACGGCAATCGGTGCCGCGTACTTGGCGGGTCTTGCCGTCGGCTATTGGGAAGACCTGGAGGAGCTGGAGCAAAATGCCCAGATCGTTAGGACCTTCCTTCCCCACATGTCCGCCGAGCGCCGCGAGCAAAACCTTGCGGGCTGGCGTGATGCAGTCAGGCGCTCGCTCAGCACCGCACAGTAGGGCTGCGATGGGCTGCTCGATACAACAAACCGCTAAACTAATGCATGGCGTGCGGCGGCAACATTGCTGCACGCCTTGTCAGCAAGGCCGTTTTGCGGCCGCAACGAAAGGGGCAATCAATCCATGACCGTCACCTACGATGCGTCCCGTGTGACGCTTGTCGACCACCCGCTCGTCCAGCACAAGCTGTCGATCCTGCGCGACAAAAACACCGGCACCAACCAGTTCCGTCAGCTCGTGCGCGAACTCGCGCTTTTTGACGGCTACGAGGCCATGCGCGACCTGCCTATGGAAGACGTCGAGGTCGAGACCCCCATCACTACCGCCACGTTCAAACAGCTTGCCGGCAAGAAACTCGCCATCGTGCCCATCCTGCGTGCGGGCCTTGGCATGGTCGACGGCATCCTCGACCTGGTGCCCTCCGCTCGCGTGGGCCACATCGGCATGGAACGCGACGAGGTTACCCATGAGCCGCACGAGTATTACTGCAAGATGCCCAAGGATATCGACCAGCGCATCTGCCTGGTCGTCGACCCCATGCTCGCCACGGGCGGTTCGGCCGAGATGGCCATCAGCTACCTGCGCGAGCGCGGTGTCAAGGACATCCGCATGCTGTGCATCGTCGCTGCCCCCGAGGGCCTCAAGTCGCTGACCGAGAAGGACCCAGATGTGCATATCTATACCTGCGCTATCGACGACCATCTCAACGAGGCTGCCTACATCGTTCCCGGCCTGGGCGACGCCGGCGATCGCATCTACGGCACGCTCTAGTCGCTGGGCTAAGACGGCCGCGGCTGCAAATAGGAAGAAATGGTGCGCGCGGGCAAGTAGAAGACGCCTGTGCGCACCTTTAGTTAATGGACGTTTTGCCCTGCAGGGTTCGAGAAAAACGTATTACCGTACCTGCGGCATAAAGAAGGTCTTAAGAAAACGAACAGGTGCGTATTAACCGATGCTTTTTCGGTTGTACTTTAGCGATTGGCTCGTACAATAGTCACCAATGTTTGGCGGGAACTGTTCTGTGAGGCGTTAAAAAAGGAAAGTGAGGACGCCAATGTTTCAGATAGCCGATTTGCTCGCTATCGTTGCAGGCGCCATCGCGGGCGCGGTCGCCTTTCTTCCCTTTGTCTTTACGCTCAAGCCGGTTCTTGACGATAAACAGAATGCGGACATGCTCAAGGGTATGGTGAGTCTGGCGGTCTCGGCAATCGCCCTGCTCGTCTTTACCTTGGTTGTGTTTGTGTTGTTCGGAGAGGCATTTCGCATGTTCCTCCTGGGCGAGGCGATCGGCTTCGTGGCCTTTATGGCCGCCTGCACGGTTCGCGTCGCCAAGGCGCTGCGAGATCCTCATGAGGTCGAAAGGTAAGTCGTGGAAATTTTTGAAAAGCTGCCTGATGAGATTAATCATCTGGTCAGCGAGTTCAGCTCCACCCCTGTCGTGGGCGATCTGAGCTGCGGCATCACGCAGTACTCGTTTTGGCTGATCGTCTCCACGATCGTGCTCCTGATCGTCCTGGCCGTGTTCAAGAAGAAGCAGACCCTGGTTCCCAAGGGCTTCTTCGTCAACGGTTTCGAGTACATCATCGAGTACGTCGAGAACGATATCGGCAAGGGCGTCGTGGGTGAGAACTGGAAGAAGCACTTCCCGTTCCTGTGCTCGCTTTTCCTGTTCATCCTGATCAATAACATGATCGGCCTGATCCCGGGAATGAAGCCCGGCACCGGCGCAATCGGCTCCACCGCCGCGCTCGCCATCTTCGCCTTCGTGTACTTCATCTACTACGGATGCAAGGCTCACGGCGTGATTGGCTACATCAAGAGCCTCGCCCCGCAGGGCGTGAGCTTCCCGATGAACGTGCTCGTGTGGGTCGTCGAGCTTTTCTCGACCTTCCTGCGCCTCATCACGCTCGCCGTCCGTCTGTTCTGCAACATGTTCGCAGGACACGTGGTCATGGGCTCGTTCGCCATCATGGCGAGCATGTTCATGCAGCCGCTGCTTCAGCAGGTTTCCGCGGCCCACGCCGTCGGCGCCCTGCCTTCGCTTGCCTGGCTTGCCATCCTCATCCTGATCTATGCGATCGAGCTTGTGGTCGGCGCCATCCAGGCTTACGTCTTCACGGTTCTTACCGCCGTGTATGTCTCCGAGGCAGAGGAGGTCGCGGAGGAGGAGTAGTCTTCCGTTCGCGCCTTAAAGGTAAGGCAATTCGTTAAACCGCCGGTGCCCGTACCCATGGAGTCCGGCAGTTATAAAAAGGTTATCCTGCGTGAAATAAGACACGCACGACAAAGGAGGAATCGTGGGAGTTATCGGTTACGGTCTCGGTGTTATCGGCGCTGGTCTTGCTATCGGCCTGTCTGCTCTGGGTGCTACGGGTGCTATGGCCCGTCAGCCTGAGGTCCAGGGCCGCGTGTTCACCGTCTTCATCATGGGCTCCGCCTTCGGCGAGGCTCTGGCTCTGATCGGCTTCGTTGTCGCGCTGATCGTTAAATAGCACGGAGCGTCAAGTATGAATCTTTCATCCCAGAAGAGCGCGATCGCACTCTCCGCGTCCGCGGCCGCGCTGCTCATGCCGGTTTCCGCGTTCGCTGAGGACGGCGCTGCCGGTGCGGACATCCTCATCCCTAAGATGGCGGAGTTCATCCCGGCGCTTATCGCCTTCCTGATTATCTGGATCGTGCTGGCCAAGGTCGCCCTGCCGGGCATCATGAAAACCATGGAGGAGCGCGGCAAGAAGATCGAGGAGAGCCTCGACGAGGCCGAGAAGACCAAGCAGGAGGCTATCGCCAAGCGCGCTGAGTCCGACTCGATCGTCACCGACGCCCGTCGTCAGGCTGCCGACATCGTTCTCGAGGCCCGTAAGGACGCCGAGTCCGAGCGCGCCCGTATCATCGAGGCTGCTCACAAGGAGGCCGAGGAGATCATCGCCAAGGCCCATACGACCGTCGAGGACGAGCGCAAGTCCATCTACGCCGGTGCCGCGAGCTCCATCGCCGACCTGTCCGTTGCCGTCGCCACCAAGATCGTGGGCGAGGCACTCGATGACGAGGCCGAGCAGAAGAAGCTCATCGAGCGCTACATCCAGGAAGCAGGTAGCCTGAATGCCGACTAGCCGCTATCAGGACAAGGTGCTCGAGACCTACGCGCGCTCCCTTCTGGAAGCCGCTAAGGCCGAGAACCATGTGTTCGAGGACCTCGAGATGATCGAGCGTCTGGCTAGCGCCAGCCCCGAGATCATCGCCGTGCTCGACACCATGTCCAAGCGCGACCAGCTCGACCTTCTTCCCAAGGTGGCAGCTGCCTTTAAGTATGTTGCCGAGGAAGACGAGGATGTAGTGGGCGTGACCGTCACCACGGCGATCCCGCTCGACGACGAGCTGCGTCAAACCATCACTAAGAAATGCGAGCAGGACTTCGGCCGCAAGGTATTCCTTATCGAGCAGGTCGACCCGTCTATCGTGGGCGGCCTGGTGCTCGAGGCCCGCGGCGAGCGTCGTGACATTTCCGTCAAGACGCAGCTGCGCATCGCGCAGGAGACCCTCGCAAACTCTGCTAATTCGTACGGAGGTGAAGCCTAATGTCCGAAACCCTCAATGCCCAGGATATCGCCAAGAAACTGCAGGAGCAGCTCACGAGCCTCTCCGCGACGGTCGATACGCATGAGGTTTCAACGGTCGACGAGGTAGGCGACGGCATCGCGCGCGTCTCCGGCCTCAAGAGCGCCATGGCAGGCGAGCTTCTGGAGTTCAAGAGCTCCGATACCGGTGAGACCGTCTTCGGCCTTGCCCAGAACCTTGACCGCGACGAGGTCGGCGCCGTTCTGTTTGGTGCCGTCGACTCCATCAAGGAAGGCGACGAGTGCCGCACCACTGGCCGCATTATGGATATCCCCGTGAGCCGTGCCATGCTCGGCCGCGTCGTCAATCCGCTCGGCCAGCCCATCGACGGCCTGGGCGACATCGTCGCCACGCACCGTCGCCCCATCGAGTTCAAGGCCCCCGGCGTTATCGACCGTACCCCGGTGTGCGAGCCGGTTCAGACCGGTCTGTTGGCCATCGACTCCATGGTGCCTATCGGCCGTGGTCAGCGTGAGCTCATCATTGGCGACCGTAAGACCGGTAAGACCGCCATCGCCATCGACGCTATCCTCAACCAGCGCGGCAAGGGCATGGTCTGCATCTATGTCGCCATCGGCCAGAAGGCCTCCACGGTTGCCAACATCCGCGAGACCCTCGCTCAGCACGGTGCGCTCGACTACACCATCATCGTTTCGGCAACCGCTGCCGATTCCGCCCCTATGCAGTACATCGCGCCTATGGCCGGTGCCGCTATCGGCGAGTTCTTCATGTACAACGGCGAGGACGGCAAGCCCGCTAGCGAGACCAACCCTGGCGGCCACGTGCTCGTCATCTACGACGACCTGTCCAAGCAGGCCGTGGCCTACCGTCAGATGTCGCTGACGCTGCATCGTCCGCCCGGACGCGAGGCCTATCCTGGCGACATCTTCTACCTGCACTCTCGTCTGCTCGAGCGTGCCGTCAAGATGTCCAAGAAGAACGGCTACGGCTCCATGACGGCACTGCCGATCATCGAGACCCAGGACGGCGACGTCTCGGCCTACATTCCGACCAACGTCATTTCCATTACCGATGGTCAGATCTATCTGCAGTCCGAGCTCTTCTTCCAGGGTCAGCGCCCGGCAGTCGACGTGGGCATTTCCGTGTCCCGCGTTGGTGGCGACGCGCAGACCAAGGCTATGAAGCAGGTCGCCGGTAACCTCCGTCTGGACCTCGCTTCGTACCAGGAGCTCGCCGGCTTTACGCAGTTCGGCTCCGACCTCGACGAGGCTACTCAGAAGCAGCTGACCCATGGTGCCCGCATGACCGAGCTCCTGAAGCAGCCGCGCTACAAGCCGTTTGAGGTTGGCGAGCAGATCGTTACGCTGTTCGCTGGCAACGAGGGCTTCCTGGATGACCTGGAGATTGCCGACGTGCTGCCTTTCCGTGCCGAGCTCATCGAGTACATGGACAATGGCTTTGGCTCGCTGCTCGACAAGGTTCGCGCCAAGAAGATCGATGATGACACCAAGGCTGAGCTCTTGCGCGTCATCGGCGACTTCAAGCAGCAGTTCATGGCCAAGCACCATTCGGATGTTTCTGGATCAGAGGAGAACTAAGCCCCATGGCCAACCTTCGCGACATTAAGAAGCGAATCTCCTCGGTTACCACGACCAAGCAGATCACGCGCACGATGGAGATGGTCTCTACGGCCAAGATCCGTCGTGCCCTCGATCGCTCCAAGCAGGCCGAGCCCTATAAGGAGGCGCTGACCGACGTCATGTTGACGGTCGCCGGCGACGCCTCCTGTTCGGGCACCGATCCCATGCTGCAGAAGCATGAGAGCGTCAAGCATGGCCTGATTGTCGTTATTGCCTCGGACCGCGGCCTTGCCGGCGGTTTCAATACGACGGTGGAGCGCACGGCCGAAAAGCTCGCCGCTTCTTGGGCGAACGACGGCATCGAGTGCGAGATCATCGCGTGTGGGCGCAAACCGGCCACGTATTTCCGTGACCGCGCAAACGTCGTCATGCACTTTGAGGGCAACTCCTCTGAGCCCGATTTCAATCAGGCCCGCATGATCTCCTCTCATATCTGCGATGCGTATCGTGCCGGTGAGCTTGACCGTGTCGAGCTTGTCTACCACCACGCCAAGAACCGCGTGGATCAGGAGCTTCGCGTCGAGCATCTGTTGCCGCTCGACCCCGAGATGATCGCTATGGCCCACGGTCCGCGTAAGAACGAGACCGACGCCCCTAAGCGCATCTCGTCCACGTTCGAGTTCGTGCCCTCTCCCGAGCATGTTCTCGGCAAGCTTGTGCCGTCTTATATCCTGACGGTCATCTACCAGGCCCTGATCGATTCGGCGGCTGCCGAGCAGGGTGCACGCCGCAAGGCCATGCACTCCGCGACGGAAAACGCCACCGCGATCATCTCGACCCTTACCCGCACGTATAGTCGCGTGCGCCAGGCTTCGATCACGACCGAGATTAACGAGATCGTCGGCGGAGCCTCAGCATTGGAGGAACAGTAATGGCTAATAACACCGTAAAGCTTGCGGTCGAGGAAGCCACCAAGAAGACGACTGCCGGTGATGGTCGCATCGTGCGAATCATCGGTCCTGTCGTCGACGTCAAGTTTGACGGTGCGGTGCCCCCGATCTACAACGCGCTCACGGTCGAGGCCGAGACCCCGATCGGTCATCTGAGCACGATCCTCGAGGTCGAGAGCCAGCTTCCGGGCGGCGTCGTCCGCACGGTCGCCATGTCCTCGACCGACGGCCTGCAGCGCGGCCTCATCGCCACCGATACCGGTGAGCCCATGAAGATGCCCGTTGGCCCCAAGACGCTCGGCCGTATTTGGAACGTCATGGGCAAGCCCGTCGACGGCAAGCCCATGCCCGAGGTGGAGGAGTTCTACCCCATCCACCATGCAGCGCCCCGTTTCGACGAGCTCACCACCAAGACCGAGATCTTCGAGACCGGCATTAAGGCCGTCGACCTGCTCGAGCCCTACATCCGTGGCGGCAAGACAGGCCTGTTCGGCGGCGCCGGCGTCGGCAAGACCGTTCTGATTCAGGAGCTCATCAACAACCTCGCCCAGGAGCACGGTGGCACCTCGGTGTTCACCGGCGTCGGCGAGCGTACCCGCGAGGGCACCGACCTGTTCCTCGAGATGAGCGAGTCTGGCGTTATCGACAAGACTTGCTTGGTCTATGGTCAGATGAACGAGCCGCCCGGAGCGCGTCTGCGCATCGGTCTGGCCGGCCTTACCACCGCTGAGTATTTCCGTGATCGTGGCCAGGACGTTCTGCTGTTCATCGACAACATCTTCCGCTTCTCCCAGGCAGGTTCCGAGGTTTCCGCACTGCTGGGCCGTATGCCGTCCGCCGTTGGTTACCAGCCCACGCTGGCAACCGAGATGGGCGACCTCCAGGAGCGCATTACCTCGACCAAGACGGGCTCCATTACCTCCGTCCAGGCTGTCTACGTCCCCGCAGACGACCTGACCGACCCGGCGCCTGCCACGACGTTTACGCACCTCGACGCCACCACGGTTCTTTCGCGTAGCATTTCGTCGCTCGGCCTGTTCCCGGCTATCGACCCGCTCGCATCTTCCTCCGACGCTCTCGATCCCTCGATCGTCGGCGAGGAGCACTACCGTGTCGCCGTCAAGGTCCAGGAGCTCCTGCAGGAGTACTCCGACCTTCAGGACATCATCGCCATTCTGGGTATGGACGAGCTGTCCGAGGAGCAGCGCCTTACGGTCAACCGTGCCCGTAAGATTCAGCAGTTCCTCTCGCAGTCCTTCCACGTCGCCGAGAAGTTCACCGGCAACCCCGGTGTCTACGTCCGCGTCGAGGATACCGTCCGCTCTTTCGCCGAGATTGTCGACGGCAAGGCCGATGACCTGCCCGAGCAGGCTTTCCGCTATGCTTCCACGATTGAGGACGTGCGCGAGCGCGCCCGCAAGATGGGGGAGAAGTAAGTTATGCGTATCCGCATCGTGTGCCCCGTGAGCTGCGCCTATGAGGGCGACGCTGCGTTTGTGTCGATTCCGTCCACGGATGGCGAGTTTGGCGTTCTGCCTGCTCACTCCAGCGAGATCTGCACGATCGACCGCGGTTACGTTCGCGTTTCCGATAAGGCCATGGGCACTGTCGACCACACGTTTGCCGTGGCCGGCGGCTATGCCCAGGTTGCGGACGATGTCGTGACCGTTCTCGCCGAGCGCGCTTGCGATTTGGCGACCGTCGATGCCGACAAGCTTAAAGCTGATATTCAAGGTTTTGAAGAGAAGCTGGGTAATTTGTCGGAGGATGATGCACGCCGCGCCTACCTCTATAATGAAATCGCATGGTGTAAGCTCAAGCTTGCCCAATAGTCAAACGATTTAGCGTTCGACCATTTGCGAACACATCATGCCCGGGATGGCCCAGCCACCCCGGGCATGCTTTTTGAAAGGGTAGACCTTGGATATTATCCGCGTTGAGGGTGGCCACGCCATCGGAGGCTCCGTGCCCGTCTCGGGTGCCAAGAACTCCGCGCTCAAACTCATGGCGGCAACGCTTCTGGCGCCGGGCAAGACGACGCTGCAGAACGTGCCCGATATTTCCGATGTCCACGTGATGGGCAAGGTGCTCAAGGGCATGGGCGCTACGATCGATGTTCTCGACGAGCACACGCTCGAGATTGATACCTCTCAGGTCGATTCTTGGGAGGCCCCCTACGAGCTCGTTGCCAAGATGCGTGCTTCCACCGCCGTGATGGGACCCCTGCTGGGTCGCTTCCATCGCGCCAAGATCGCCATGCCGGGCGGTTGCAACCTGGGTGCTCGCAAGATCGATATGCACATTCTTGGTCTTGAGGCCCTGGGCGTTGAGTTCGATACCGCCCACGGTTACATCAACGCTAATGCGCCCCAAGGTCTGCGCGGTACCACCGTCACGCTCGAGTTCGCCAGTGTCGGTGCGACCGAGAACCTCATTATGGCATCCGTGCGCGCGCAGGGCACCACGGTTATCGACAATGCCGCCCGCGAGCCCGAGATTGTCGATCTCGCCAACATGCTCAACGAGATGGGCGCCAAGATTGTTGGCGCCGGCACGCCCGTCGTGACTATCGAAGGCGTGGAAGAGCTCCATCCTGTTACCCATCGCGTAGTAGGCGACCGCATCGAGGCCGGTACCTTTATCGTTGCCGGTGCGTTGATGGCCGACGATCGCGGTGTCGATGTCACGGGCTTTTGCCCCATTCACTTGGGCATGGTGCTCAAGAAGATGGAGCTCATGGGTATCGATTGCGAGCGCGTCGAGGATGGTGTCCATGTGAACCGTGCCGAGCGTATCAAGCCGGTCGACATCCAGACGCTTCCGTTCCCCGGCTTCCCGACGGACATGCAGGCGCAGATTATGGTACTCTCCGCCCTTGCCGACGGCAGTTCCGTTATTACCGAGAACATCTTCGAGAATCGCTTTATGTTTGCCTCTGAGCTGGTGCGCATGGGTGCCGACATTCGTATCGAGAGTCATCATGCCATGATTCATGGCGTCAAGGGCTTCTCGGGCGCACAGGTTACCTCGCCCGATCTGCGTGGCGGAGCGGCCCTCGTCGTAGCGGGCTTGATCGCCGACGGGACGACCGAGGTTTCGGCTATCCATCACATCAAGCGCGGCTACGAGCAGTTTGTCGAAAAGCTGCAGGCGCTCGGCGCGCATGTCGAGCATGCTACCGTCCCCGATCCCGTCATCTACTAATACAGGTTGCCTATGTTTAATAAAAAGCCCCTCGCGGATACCACCGCCCGAAGACCCTCAACTGGTGCGCAGGCCAAGATCTACAGTCGCGATAACGTGGCTCGCTATTCCGAGCGCGCTCGTCAACGTCGTCGTAGCCACACGATTCGTCACGTCGCGCTCATTGTCGTGCTTGGCGTGCTGCTGAGTGCCACTACCGCTGCCGGCCTGTGGTTTGCCACCATTATGGGCAAGCTCGGCGATTCTAATGTCATTACCGACAATCTGCGTCGGGTTCTGGTTGACACCGATGAGGCAAAGGATCCGTTCTACGTGCTGCTTCTTGGCACCGACGGCCGTCCGGGCGAGGATACGTATCGTGCCGACTCGATTATCCTGGCACGCATCGACCCCACGCAAAAGCAGGCGACGCTCATTTCCGTTCCGCGCGACACCAAGGTCGAGTACAAGGGCGAGACCATGAAGATCAACGCCTGCCATACCGTTGGCGGCGCCGAGGCCATGGTCGAGGCGGTCAACGAGCTATGCGGTGTTCAGATTTCCCACTATGCCGAGGTCAGCTTCGATGGTATGCAGGCGCTGATTGATTCGGTTGGCGGTATCGACATTAACGCAACCGATGATGTTGACGACCCCGAGCACCTGGATATTAAGATTACCGCTGGCCAGCAGCATATGGACGGTGCCACCGCCCTTACCTACGCCCGCTGCCGCTACACCTATGCCGACGGCGATTACACGCGCATGCGCCACCAGCGTCAGGTGCTTGGCGCCCTTGCCAACCAGATTCTCAATAACTTCGATGCCACGAAGATTTTTGGCCTGGTTAATTCGCTGTCCGATATGCTCGTAACCGATATGAGCGTTCAGGATATCGTGGCTACGGTCAACGCCATGCGCGGTATGGATGTCGACGGTATCTACTCGGCCAACCTGCCCTCGTACGCCGACGACAGCACCATGATCGACGGTGTGAGCTACGTCTTTGTCTACGAGGACGAGCTCAAGGAAATGATGGAGCGCGTCGATGCCGGCAAGGATCCCAAGGGTCCCAACACCATGGGTCTTTCCGACGGTTCCAGCTCTACGATTGGCGACCTGAACAACAACACGTCTGACGATTACGCAAACGGTACCGCAACCTCATCGGTCAGCTCTGACGATTCCGATGACTCAAGCGATTCGAGCGATTCGGACTACTACGAAGAGCCCACCGGCGACGGCAACGGCTACGAGGCCAACTACTAAGTTACGGCGTTTTACCAAACGCCGTAACGGCTCGACGCTGCGCGCCGCCCAAGGCGACAATTTGTCATTCAAAAGGCAGGGCATGACCAGAAGGTCAATGCCCTGCCTTTTGAATGACAAATTGTTCGCCTTGGACGTCGCTCGCTGACGTTGGCTCAACCTGCGGTGCTGACTACTCCCCTTGCACCAAAAACCGCCCCGTTCTCGGTTTTGAGGACGGGGCGGTTTTGCTTACCTAGATTGTTCGAGTTCCCTATGCAAAGCGGGCGACGAGCTCCTGGAGCACGTCGGTCATCTTGACGAGCGAGCTGACCGGGACGAACTCGTTGACGCCGTGGTAGCAATAGCCGCCGGTGGAAAGGTTGGGGCAGGGCAGACCGCGGAACGACAGCTGGGCGCCGTCGGTGCCGCCACGAATCGGCAGCACTTGGGGCTCAACGCCGCAGGCAAGGTAGGCTTCCTTGGCAACATCAATAAGCTCGGGATAGTCACGAACGATCTCGGCCATATTTCGATACTGTTGCTTAATCTCGACCGTCACGCGCTCCTCACCCAGACGCTGGTTGAGTATCGAGGCGGCGGCATCAATAAGGTCGAGTTTCTGCTGGAACTTGGCGGCGTCATGGTCGCGGACGATATAGCGCGCTGTGGCGTGATCGACGGTCGCAGATACACCCTCAAGGTGATAAAAGCCCTCGTAGCCTTCCGTATACTCCGGGCGCTGCACGTAGGGGAGCAACGCGTTGAAGTCGCAGAACAGATTGCCTGCGTTGACCATACGGCCCTTGGCGTCGCCCGGGTGGATGGACTGGCCCTCAAAGCGGACGGTCGCCTCGGCGGCGTTAAAACACTCCCACTCCAGCTCGCCGATGGGGCCGCCGTCGACCGTGTAGGCGTACTTGCAGCCAAAGGTATCGATATCCAACAGCTCGGCTCCGTGGCCGATCTCCTCGTCAGGGCAGAAGCAAATGCCGAGTGCGGGATGGGGCAGAGAAGGGTCCTGAGCGATACGCGCGACAAGCGACATGATCTCGGCGACGCCTGCCTTGTCATCCGCGCCCAGCAGCGTGGTGCCATCGCTGCAGACCAGGTCCTCACCCGCGAGGTCGTTCAGGGCGGGAAGCTTGGCGGTGCTCATGGCAACGGGTCTACCGTCAACCGTGCCGCAGACCAGGTCGCCGCCTTCGTAGTGTACGATGTGCGGCTTCACGCCGGCGCCCGGTGCAACTTCGGTGGTGTCGAGATGGGCGATCAGGCCCAGGGCGGGCTTGTCCTCAGCGCCCGCACTTGCGGGGATATGCGCGCAGACATAGGCGTGCTCGGTCACGTGGGCATCTTCCGCACCAAGCTCGCGCAGCTCTTCAGCCAGCACGTTGGCAAGGTCAAACTGAACGGGGCTCGAGGGTACCTGGTCGCAGTTTGCATCCTCGGACTGCGTGTTGATCTGGACGTAGCGCAAAAAGCGCTCGAGAACATCGGGGCTCGTGGTGGTGTTTTCCATAAAGACCGCTCCAATCTTGGTCGTCGTGTGCAACAAGAACTCTAGCACGGTATGCCACGGCATACCACGACGCTTGGATGGGGTAGAATCAGCCATTGAATGCAGAAGGGACGGAAGATCATGGATACGACAAATAGCTCGCGCGAACTACATCTGACGGTGGCGAACGAAGACTACTTGGAGTGCATGGTTCGCATTGAAAGCGAAGAGGGGGAAACCAACGGCGTGCGATCGGTCGACATCGCGCAGCGCCTTGGCGTCTCCAAGGCATCGGTCAATAAAGCGGTTTCGGCGCTCAAGGCATCCGAGCTTGTCGAGCAATCGCACTACGGCAAGGTAGTCCTGACCGATCGCGGCCGCGAGGTTGGCACGGCTATCTGGTACCGTCATCGCCTCATCCGCACGTTTTTGGTTCAGGAGCTCGGCGTCGAATTTGAGCGTGCCGATTCCGAGGCCTGCATGATGGAGCATGCGCTATCCGAGGACACGATGAACCGCTGGCTCGCCTATCTCGAAAAGCAAGGAATCAGCGTCGAGGAATAGCGGGATATATATGGATACTAGTTATTACAACCGCTTTGGTGCCGAGGAACTTACGCGCCGCTTGTCGAGCGAGACCTTGTTGGCGCAGGGCCCCATGGGCAGTGTCTTGTTGAGTGAGTACGATGCCGCCGACATTCCACCGGCGTTTTGGAATCTGGCAGAGCCGCAGACCGTTTCTCGTATCCATCGCTTGTATGTCGCCGCCGGCGCGCAGGTGCTCATTACCAACACCTTTCAGGCATCAAGCTATGCCCTCAAACACGACCAGATTGCGCCGTCCGTGGCGGAGGTCAATCGCGGGGCCGTCGACGATGCCCGCCAGGGGCACCCTCAGCTGCTGCTGGGCTCGATGGGCCCGATCGGTATTGAGTGGTTTGCCGAGGACTCTGCCGAGTATCGTGAAATCCGCGGCATTGCGCGCGAACAGGCGCACGCCTTGCTCAATGCTGGTGTTGACGGTCTGCTGATCGAGACGGTGACGTCTATCCGTAATCTGCAGCCCATGCTTGCCGGCGCCCGAGATGCCGCCGACGGCATGCCTGTTCTGGTGAGTTTTGTCGTTGACGATAAAGGCGACCTGTTGGGCGATGGCCTCAACATCGAGGCAGCCGTTTTGTACGCTGAAAAACACGGCGCAAACTCGGTTGGTGTTAATTGCTGTTCGCTTGCGGCCGCGAACGCGGCGGTGCCCAGGATGGTTGCATCGGCGACTACTCCCGTCACGGTGCGTCCCAACGTGGGCGATCCGGTCCAGACTCAGGATGGCCCCGTATGGCACGAGAACCCCGAAGCTTTCGCGCGCGCATGCATCGAATGGAGACATGCCGGCGCCGCAATGGTGGGCAGTTGTTGTGGAACCACAGCAATCACTACGGCAGCGATGGCCGAGGCGCTCGATATATAAAGGGTAAAACCGCTCCATCCGGGGCGGTTTTTTTATTGCTTGCATGTCCTCGCCAGCATTTGCCCAAATGGTGAATGCTGGTGCCGGCAGGTTGCCGAGTGCGTGTTGCGGGTATACCTCACGCGTACCATGATCCAAACACTGTGAGGTGTCTGCGCGTGTGCGCGATAATTCATTTTGGAACTGACGGTTGGCGCGCTCGCGTCGATGAGGACTTCACTGCCGATAACGTTGCCCGTATCGCCGATGCCGTCGGCGAGTTGTGGCAAAAGACCAATCCGGGCAAAACGGTATATATAGGGTTCGACACCCGGCCCCTGGCGAGCGAGTTCGCTGAGCTTGCGGCGGGCGTGCTAGCAGCGCACGGGCTGGACGCCGTGCTCGCTTCGCGACCTGTTCCGACCCCTGCCCTTACGTGGGCGGCGGCTTATGACGGTGAGGCGTGCGGCGCGCTCATGGTGACGGGGTCCCATCATCCGCAGGGTTATCTGTGCCTCAAGATTCGCATGGGTGACGGCTCGACCGCCAACCAGGATGTCATCGAAGAGCTCGAAGAGACCGTGGCTCCCGAGCCAATGGGGATCGAGGGGCAATATCGCACCGCGGATATTATTCCTGACTATATGCAGGCGGTGGCATCGTTTGTCGATGCCGAAGCCATCCGCGACGCGCACCTGCGCGTGGTTGTTGATCCCATGGGCGGCGCAGCCCAGGGCTATCTAGCCGATTTGCTGCGCGAGCTTGGCGTTGAGGTGCACGAGATTCACGCCGGGCAGGCGTCTGACCAAGAAGATATCTGCCCCGACCCCGTTGAGCCTTGGGTGGACGCTTGCGAGCGCACGGTTATCGAGGACGGAGCTTGCGCTGGCCTGGTGACCGACGGCGACGCCGACCGTATCGGCGCGGTTGACGAGCGCGGCAGATATATACATCCGCATCAGATCATGGCGCTCGTTTTGGGCGACTTGGTTCAATTTCGTAATTTGGAGGGGCGCGTCGTCGTCAATCTTTCATGCTCGACGCTCGTGCGCCGCATTGCCGAGGCGCTTGGCTGCCGCGTGACCGTCAAACCAGTCGGTTTCAAATATATAGCGGCGGAGATGAAGAAGGGCGGCGTCCTCATAGGCGGCGAAGAAGCCGGTGGTATCGGCATCGCCGCGCATATGCCCGAGCGCGATGGCATCCTCGCCTGTCTGATTCTGTGTGAGCTTATGGCAAAGACGGACGCGCCTTTGGGCGTTCTGGTCGACCAACTCGAGGACAGTTTTGGTAAGACGAGTTACGGTCGACGCGATTTGCGCCTTGAGGCCGAAGATGCCGAAACGTTACGAACCCTGCTGCCGGGCGTAAACCCCAAGTCGATTTGTGGCAAGGTGCCGCAAAACGTTAGTCATATGGATGGCTTGCGTTTGGCATTCGAGGATGACACGTGGCTGCTGGTCCGTCCTAGTGGGACCGAACCAGTGGTGCGCGTCTACGCCGAGGGGTTCTCGGTGGAAGAACGTGATGAGTTGCTCGATGCTGGCTGTGCTTTAGCTAGGGGGACGTATCCGCTTTAACCATGAGACTGCCTTATATAAAGAGATGCTCGGCGAGCGGTAGGTAACGGCTGGCAAACGTTAGTCGGATTCCAAGATGTGTAGGAAATGTGTACGCCCAGATTCCCGCCCACGGCGCCCCTCCGGTCTGGCAATATATCTCCTTGCCGCGCGGCCCGGTCGGACCGGATCAGCCGCAAAGCGTGCACCTTGAGA
>CABUQW010000035.1 GCA_902493895.1 uncultured Collinsella sp.
CGGTCGGCCCCATGCCGTCCTCCGTCGCCAGGAGGAAGAGCTCGACCTTCTCCCTGCTGTACATGCGAACCTCCAGTCCGGACCGCCCCGCGGTCCAACTTTCTGTCCGCACCCCCTTTGGCCCCTATTCTGCCGCAAACAGGAACTATTCCACCGCAAGTTATAAAAGGGTCATGAGGAGCGCGTTTTGCCGAAGGCCTTAAGCACCGCCGTCACGGGACCAGGCTGGAAACGTCGGCGCACATCGTCGAGACGCTCGGGAATATCGATGTGCTGCGGGCAGTGCCGCGCGCATTTGCCGCATTTGACGCAATTGCTCACCAACTTGGGCTCGCTTGTGCGCACCGCGCTCGCCGTAAAGTATTGAGACAGCCCCGTAAACCAGCTGTGCGCATAGCTTGCGTTGTAGGCGGCAAAACATCCAGGGATATTGATGCCTTTAGGGCACGGCATGCAATAGCCGCATCCCGTGCAGGGCACACGGTTCGATTTCTCAAACTCCATCAACACGCGCGCAATCGTGTCGAGCTGGTTGGCCGTCATCGAATTCGGCAACGCGAGGTCTGCCAGTGACGAATTCTCGTCCACCTGCGCGGTATCGGTCATACCCGAAAGCAACATGGTCACCTGGGGATGATTCCACACCCACGAGAGCCCCCAAGCGGCAGGCATATGCAAATGCCGATCGCATGCACCATCGAGAACAGCGCGCGCCCGCGGAGGCAATTTGCCTGCCAAGCGTCCGCCCAAAAGCGGCTCCATCACAAACACCGCGAGACCTCGCTCGGCGGCGGCCATGAGCCCCGCCGTTCCCGCCTGATATCGTTCTCCAGCGTAGTTGTACTGGATCTGGCAAAAGTCCCACTCATACGCATCGAGCATCGTAAGGAAGTCCGCCGCGCTGCCGTGGTACGAAAAGCCTATCTGACGAATACGCCCTGCAGCCTTTTGCTGCGCGATCCAGTCCTCGATGCCCAACGCCACCACACGTTCCCACTGGGCGGGCGAGGTAATGTTGTGCATGAGGTAATAGTCGATATGGTCAGTCCGTAGGCGGCGCAGTTGCTCGTCGAAGAACCGGTCGAAATCCTCCGCGCATTTGCACGAAGCATGCGGCAGCTTGGTTGCGAGCAAAACCTGGTCGCGCAAGCCCAGGCGCTCAAGCGACGCACCCACGCACGCCTCGTTGCCGGGATAGAGATAGGCCGTGTCCAGGTAGTTAATCCCCTGCTCCACCGCACGGGAAATGATGGCATCGGCTGTCTTCGCATCCGGACGTCCCGGCGCACCGGGAAACCTCATGCAGCCCAGACCCAGAGCGGATATTCGGTTACCACTTTTAGGGTCAACGCGGTATTGCACGGCCCCTCCCCTCCCATCGAAGCCCTGACAAGGCGAAACAAACCCGTCACGTCATCGAAACACATCGGAATCGCAATTGAGAACGTATCGTAACGCAGCAGAAATCGAGCCGTCACGGCACCGCTTTAACATCAGCAAAAAGCCCGATGAAAGGAGCCGGGCATCACCACGTGCGAGGACGCCTACCCCTACCCCGGCGAGCAATACATCCTCTCGGTCGACCGCTATCAGATCGAAGTCATGGACCATCTGGACGAGCTTCCCGCCACGGGTGCCGTCATCTTCTGCACCTTCCCCAAGGTCCGCGATGGCGTCGGATACCCCGCCCGCGTTTTTGCCATCTGCCCCACGGCATAAGTTCCCATGCGTTTGTTCTTCTAAATTCAGCCTCCGGTGCACGCTACACGCCCCAGCGGCATACAATCCATCAGGCGCCCCGCACGCGGGCGCCTTTTTGTGAGGAGATGATTCACATGCAGATCAACAAGGTCGCCTTTATCGGCAAGGGCGGCGTCGGCCTGCTCTACGGCAGCATGATTGCCAAGGCCCTCGGCAACGACGCCGTCGAATACGTCATGGACGACGCTCGCTTTGAGCGCCATGCGAACGACGCGCTCACCGTCAACGGCAAGCCCTGCGATCTCACGTCCGTCCGCGCCAGCGAGGCGACACCCGCCGATCTGGTCATCCTGACGGTCAAGACCACCGGTCTCGACCAAGCACTCAAGACTATGGAGCGTGTCGTGGGACCCAACACGCTCATCGCCTCGCTGTGCAACGGCATTACGAGCGAGCAAAAGATTGCCGAACGCTTTGGCTGGGAGCATACCGTTCTTGGTATCTGCCAGGGCATGGACGCCGTGTTCCTCAACGGCGCGCTCACCTTTACCAATGCGGGCGAGATTCGCTTTGGCGCGGCAGCGGGCACCGACCCCGCGACTGTCGCCGCTATCGACGAGCTCTATACGCGCTGCGGCATCGCCCATACCGTCGAGGACGACATCGCCCACCGCATGTGGGCCAAACTCATGCTCAACGACGGCATCAACCAGACCTGCATGGCCTACGGCGGGACCTACGGAAGCGCCACGGAGCCGGGCTCCGAGCAGCGCCGCTGTTTTGTCTCCGCCATGCGCGAGACGCTTGCGGTTGCCAACGCCGAGGGCGTTGAGCTGACCGAGGCAGACCTAACGCAAATGGTGCACCTCATCGAGGGAATCGACCCCGCCGGTATGCCCTCGATGGCGCAGGACCGCATCGCACAACGAAAAACCGAAGTCGAGGAGTTCGCGGGCACCATTTGCCGCCTGGCCGCCAAACACGATATCCAAGTGCCGCAAAACGATTGGCTCTACCAGAGGATTCGCGAAATAGAAGGCAGCTGGTAGTGCTCGGCATACTGCAGCCAACAGATCCAATGGTAAAGCCGCCGCAAGGGGCACTCCCCTCGCGGCGGCTTCCTTTTTCATCTTTGACCAAAAATCAGCTTCACAACGGTTAGAGCTGCGACTCCGACGCCTGGCCCTCATCGTCGCGACAAAGGGCTACACCCGCACTTCCCAGCAGCGTGGCCGCGATCAGCGCGCCGACCACGATAGGAGCAGCCCCGCATGTCCCCTGCATGCCCGCGACGAGCGCGGCCGTGGGACCAAGGCAGCCAAGCATCAACGCGACGGCGGCAACGGCAATATCTCGAGCATTCACAAGACCACTTCCTCCAAGAGAAAGACCTTATTTCTCAAGAACCAGTGTGCCCCGCATCCATACGCCCAGCGTACCGCCACGGTAAGGGCTCTGTTAACTCAAACGCATACATAGAACGGACGTCCTTACGTTGCCGTAAAGCTCGGTAAAGACGCCCGTCCGCCAAATATCCGTGATGCAGAAAAATTACCAACCGGTGTAGTAATCGGTGGTTCCGGCAGCGCAGCCGGAGTCATAGACCTTGCAATCACCCTTGGAGCCCGTAAAGGTCGAGCCCTGGGCCATATCGCCCGCGGCAACAACGTAATAGCCGTCGGAATCGCGCCAGAAGCCCTCAGAATCCTGAGTCCATTCGCCCGTGCGATAGTGATAAAGCACATTGCTGCTGTAATAGGTCTCGCGGCGTCCGTTGTAGTTATTGACACCCGCAGAGCGCGTCAGGCCCGATCCGTTCGCGTAGGACGCGGCAGACGCATAGGACGGAGTGTAACCGGCGTTGTAGTACGAAGCCTGGGCGGCCTCGGCAGCCTCCGCCTCGGCGGCAGCCTCGAGCGCTTCGCGCTTGGCATCCTCAAGCGCAGTGCGCAGCTCATCGAGCTCGGTCGACTTGGCGTCGACCTCCCCCATCGTCAACAGGTTACCCGCACCGTCGATGCAACCCTGCAACACAGCGCGCTCGTCATCGGTGGCATAGTCACCGTACATGTTCATGATGATCTGAGCGCGCATCTCCAGGGAATCACGCTTGGCCTCCATCGAGGCGTTCCACTCCTGCATAGAGCCATAACCGTCGCTGCGGTAGTCGACGGGCTGCACCAGCGTCGCTTCGGACGGCGTAGGTCCAACCGTATCGGATAGTGTTGCCGCGTGGGCATCAGTTGCGCCGGCGCCCGCCAAAAGTGCCACGGTCAGAGCGGCAGAAAGGGCGGCGGCTTTCGGTTTTCGCGAATCGATCCTCATGTAGCTGGAAACCTCCGTAGTGCGTTTTTGCTGCGTTTGAGCTGCGTGTGATTCGATCGCGCTGCATAGTACCCCGAGCAAATCGCGACCTGCGGTTTTACTCAAAAGGCGCACGTCAATTGCGTAAAACTCACATCCTCTCAACAGGAGTTTTCCACAACTCGAATGCATAAAGCGTGTCAAAAACCCTGTTTTTGCACCCGCTCTATGCAAAAAAGGCGCCTGTGCAACCATTGTTCGCACAGGCGCCTTGAGCAGGCATTTTATGCAGTTATACCTATCGAGTCGCAAGGGGTCTTTGCACAAGTCGCCTTACTCGTCCAGCGCGGTGAAGGCCTGCTTCAGATCCCAAATGATATCCTCGGCGTTCTCGGTACCGATGGAAAGACGGATCGTGGAGGGCGTGATGTTCTGCTCGGCGAGCTCCTCGGCAGAGAGCTGGGAGTGCGTGGTGGTAGCCGGGTGCACGACGAGCGACTTGACGTCGGCCACGTTGGCGAGCAGCGAGAACACCTGCAGATGATCGATGAACTTCCAGGCCGCCTCCTGGCCACCCTTAATCTCAAAGGTAAAGATCGAGGCACCGCCGTTGGGGAAGTACTTCTGATAGAGCTCGTGATCGGGGTGCTCAGACAGGCTCGGGTGGTTCACCTTGGCGACATGGCTGTCACCAGCCAGGAACTCAACGACCTTCTTGGTGTTCTCGACATGACGGTCAACGCGCAGCGACAGAGTCTCGGTGCCCTGGAGCAGGATCCAGGCGTTGAACGGGCTGATGCAGGCGCCCTCGTCACGCAGCAAGATGGCGCGGACATAGGTTGCGAAGGCGGCGGGACCGGCAGCCTCGGCAAACGAGACGCCATGGTAGGAGGGGTTGGGCTCGGCGATCTGCGCATACTTGCCGCTCGCCTTCCAATCGAAGTTACCGCCGTCGACGATCACACCGCCCAGCGAGGTGCCGTGGCCGCCGATGAACTTGGTTGCGGAGTGAACGACGATGTTGGCACCATGCTCCAGCGGACGGAACAGATACGGGGTGCCGAAGGTGTTGTCGACGACAACCGGCAGACCGTGCTTCTTGGCGATCTCGGAGATGGCGTCGATGTTGGGGATGTCGGAGTTGGGGTTGCCGAGCGTCTCGAGATAGATGACCGTGGTGTTGTCCCTGATGGCACCCTCAACCTCTTCCAGGTTATGGGCATCGACGAAGGTGGTCTCGACGCCAAACTGGGAGAGCGTATGCTCCAGCAGGTTGTAGGAGCCACCGTAGATGGTCTTTTGAGCCACCACGTGGTCACCGGCCTGGGCAAGAGCCTGCAGGGTATAGGTGATGGCAGCAGCACCGGAGGCGACGGCAAGACCTGCCACACCACCCTCGAGTGCGGCGATACGGTCCTCGAAGACGCCCTGGGTGGAGTTGGTCAGACGGCCGTAGATGTTACCGGCGTCGGCAAGACCAAAGCGGTCGGCGGCGTGCTGGGAGTTGCGGAACACATAGCTCGTGGTCTGGTAGATAGGCACGGCGCGGGAGTCGGATGCGGGATCGGCGTTCTCCTGGCCAACGTGAAGCTGCAGGGTATCGAAACCAAAGGTGTGCTCGGGGTTGTTGATGAACTGGCTCATGATGATCTCCTTGATCGAACAAAAGTAAATAAATTAGAGAGAAGTAAGTCGCTGTCTCCTGATCACGCCGACGGGCGCAAACAGGAGCCCGGCATTCGTCTTGGTAAGCAATTCATATGCGGGCCTCCTTTCGCATCCCGGTTCCGTGGTTGGCTTAATTACCTACCGCCTTTGTGTGTTTTGAATAGTACGAGCATTGTTTCCCTCGGTCAATCACTTAAAAGCGCTAACCTGTTATCGGTTTTGTAGATAGCAATCGAAAGGATGGCGTCGATGACCCTTCAGCAGCTTCGTTTTCTGATTGCCGTGGCAGAGTCCGGCTCAATCAACGCCGCAGCTCAGCGCCTCTATACCGCTCAGTCCAATATCTCAAACGCCGTCAAAAGCCTGGAACAGGAGCTCCATCTGGAGATCTTTACGCGCTCCAGCCGCGGCGTCACGCTCACTAACGACGGCACCGAGCTTTTGGGCTATGCGCGCCAGGTCGTAGAGCAGGCCGACATGCTCGAGGCGCGCTACGAGGACGGCGGCACCCCGCAAGCCCGCCTCGCCATTTCCGCCCAGCACTACGCCTTTTCGGTCGAGGCCTTTGTCAACGTGGTCGAGCGCTGCCGCGACAGCAAATTCGAGTTCATCATGCGCGAGACCACCACATCGCAGATCATCGATGACGTCCGCGCGTTTCGCAGCGACATCGGCATCCTCTATCTGGACGACTTTAACGCCCGCGTTCTGCAGAAGGCTTTTGCCGATGCGCGCGCGAGCTTCCATCCCCTATTCGACGCGACGGTCCACGTCTTCGTTAGCGAGCGCCACCCGCTTGCCCGCCGCCCGCAGCTGTCCCTTGCCGACCTCACACCATATACGCGTTATAGCTTTGAGCAAGGCACCTCGAACTCCTTCTATTACGCCGAGGAACCTTTTAGCTATATCCCTTGCGACCGCAACATACGAATCTCGGACCGCGGAACACTTACTAACTTACTTATCACGTCGAACGGTTACACCCTGTCGACCGGTGTCCTCTCCAATGAAATGCAATGGGGTATGGCATCGATCCCGTTAGCAGACGCCCCAACGATGCACGTAGGCTATATCATGCACGACGAGCGCAAGCCCTCTCCCCTCTTGCAGCAATACCTCGACGAGCTCAACCGCATCATCCATGCCAACTAACTGTCGGAAGACGGGGTAGAAATCGTAGATTGCTAGCCCCCGGCGGGCATGGCGCTACAATGGTCACTCACACGAAACGTACCCAACGAAAGGAAGCCCGTGAAGGTCATCATCTATACCGACGGCTCGGCCCGATCAAATCCGGGACGCGGCGGCTACGGCGCCGTGCTCAAATACACCAACCCCGCCGGCAAGACCTTCACCTCCGAGCTTTCGCGCGGCTATGCCAAGACCACCAACAACCGCATGGAGCTCATGGCGGTCATCGTGGCGCTCGAGGCACTTAACCGCCCCTGCGAGGTCGAGGTCCATTCCGATTCGCAGTACGTCGTCAACGCCTTTAACAAGCACTGGATCGACGGCTGGAAAAAGCGCGGATGGAAAACCGCCAACAAGCAGCCCGTCAAGAACCGCGACCTGTGGGAGCGCCTGCTCACCGCCAAAAGCAAGCACAAGGTTGAGTTCATCTGGGTTAAGGGTCACGCCGGCCACGAGCTCAACGAGCGCTGCGATGAGCTCGCCACCACGGCGGCCGACGGCAGCAACCTCGATATCGACACCGGCTTTAACGAGAGCGACCTGTAATAGCGTTTTCGCGCAGCTTTATATCCCCGCGCGCTACACTCATCCTGTAGACCAAACAACGCAAGGGGGACGTATGCTGCGCATCGCGACCATCGGCACATCCATGATCACCGACGACTTTATCCAAGTCGTCAACGCCAACGACCAAGCCGCGTTTGTGGGCACGCTTTCACGCGACGCCAATCGCGGCACCGCCTTCACCGCTAAGCACGGCGGCGAGCGTAACTTCACCGCACTTGACGAGCTTGCGTCCGCTGCCGACGTCGACGCCGTCTATATCGGCAGCCCCAACGCACTTCACTACGAGCAGGCCCTTGCCTGCATCGCCGGTGGCAAGCACGTCATCGTCGAGAAGCCCTTCTGCGCCACCGAGGCGCAGGCGCTGGAAGTCTTCCGCGCTGCCGAGGCAGCAGGTGTCGTGGCCCTCGAGGCCATGCGCCCGCTCCATGACCCCGCTTTCCACGCCATCGAGGACGCCCTGGGCGAGATTGCGCCCATTCGTCGTGCCTCATTGCGCTTTGGCAAGTATTCCTCGCGCTACAACGAGATTCTCGCGGGACGCTCCACCAATATCTTCGACTGCAATATGGCATCGGGTTCCCTCATGGACA
The DNA here is from genome assembly GCA_902493895.1 of uncultured Collinsella sp. GTDB lineage: Bacteria > Actinomycetota > Coriobacteriia > Coriobacteriales > Coriobacteriaceae > Collinsella. The sequence continues at coordinate 8,022 of CABUQW010000035.1, forward strand.
TTGGCGTCTACACCGTCGAGCCCATGGTCGAGATTTTCGGCATGCCCTCCGGCCTTACGAGCATGGCTACTCTGCTCGACCCCACCACGCGACAGCTCACGCACGGCCCCATCGACGGCTGCGGTTCTATCCTCGCCAGTTACGGCGGTGGCCGCATCTCCGTCGAGCTCGCGCACTCCAAAATTACGAATGACCTGCTGCCCTCGCAGATCGAAGGCGAGCGTGGCACTATCCAGATCGACCATCTGTCCACGCCCCGCAACGTCCGCATCGACTATCGCGGCGATGTCGTACGCGGCTCAGCGACCGAGGCACCGCGCGAACAGGGCGACAACGGCCGCGTGCTCGACCTGCCCAAATCGAGCAACACCATGGAATACGAACTCACAGACTTTATCACCGCCATCGGCGGCATCGATAACGTCAAGGAAGAGATTTGGGAGACCCCGGCGGGACGCCACGAGCTTGGCCACTACCGCGATGTCACGCTCGTCTCACTGCGCATCATGGATGCCGTGCGCCAGCAGGCCGGCATAACCTTCCCGGCCGACGCAGGCAAGCAGGCATAGCGATGGGCTTCTTCGATACGTTCTTCTCCAGCGTCACCAGCGGCAGTCGAGAGCCTCAAAAGCCGTCAAACGTCGAGCTCGAGCTGCGCCGCAGGCTTACTGTGCTCGCAAGCGACGGGGTCACTCAAGACACTCCCCTGCGCTATTTCCTGCGCTGGGCGGGGCAAGTCCAAGGCGTTGGTTTTCGCTTTACCAACACCAACCTCGCGCAGGCACGCGCGCTCACCGGCTGGGTGCGTAACATGGAAGACGGCTCAGTCGAGATGGAGATACAGGGAGCTCCGGCAAACATCCTATCTCATCTCGAGGCGCTTCATGCCTCCTACGAGCGCATGGGGACGCGTTTTCGCCTCGTAGACGCCCAGGTCCGAGCCCCACTTGCCAATGAAGACGGTTTCACTCCTCATTATTAGTATTGTGTGCTAAATACGGTATCATTTACCTACGACCGTTAGTAGAAAAGAGGCGAGGCGCATGGCGGTGCAAAGAAGGAATACCAGGCAGCGAAAGCTGGTTCTTGACGCCGTGCGCCAAAGCTATAACCATCCCACCGCCGACGAAATCTACAACGTCGTGCGCGCGCAGGATGACAAAATCAGCCGCGGTACGGTCTACCGCAATCTTAATCTCTTGGCAGATGCCGGAGAAATCCTCTCGATCAAGACGCCGGGCGGGAGTCGCTTCGATCGCACCATCGAGCCGCACGCACATATCATCTGCACCTCGTGCAGCCGCGTCATCGACGTACCGCTCCCCTTCGATGCCCAGCTCGACGCCAAGGCGTCCGAGCAAATCGGCTGGCACGTCACGTCGCACTACACCATCTTCGAGGGTCTCTGCCCTGACTGTCGGTAGATGTTTGGAACATGCCTTAAAATCCACCTTTCCGCACTTTGCAGCAAAAAGTAGATTTCTAGACATGTCCCAAATGTCTACTCAGCAAGTAGACGACGCAGCTCTTCTTCGACCGTGCGCACGTAGCGGACGCGGTCGTTAATGCCACGCATAGAGGGGTTGCAGCTCTCCATCAGATAGGGATGGCCCACGACGTTGAGCATGTCGCGGTCGTTTTCGTTATCGCCAAACGCCATCATCTCATCGGGCGAAATCCCCAGGGCACGACCGTAATCGGCAAGCGCGGAGCCCTTGCCCGAACCGAAACCGATAAAGTCCGTCCATTCGGTTCCCGACGTCATCACGTCGACACGGTCGCTAAAGAGGCGCTCAAAATGCTCCAGCGCCGCCGGCTGATCCACCTCGGGCGTCTGGAAGGCAATCTTAATGACGTCCTCGTCGATGTCCTCGGGACGGTCGACCACCGCCACGTCGCAGTGGACCTCATAGCGCAAATGGTCGACGAACGCATCGTTGCCGCTCATGGTGTAGAGGTGTCCCTCACACGAAAGGGTCACGTCGGCATGGGGATACGCAACCACAGCATTCGCGATATCCATAGCAAGGCTACGCTCCATAGAGCGCTTGACCACGGCACGCCCCTCGCTCATCACCAGGGCTCCGTTTTCGCATACATAGGCGAGCTCATCGGCCACCGGGGCAAACAGGTAGCGCAAGCTCGCATATTGACGACCACTCGCCGGCATAAACACGATACCGCGACGATGTAGCTCATCGATAAGCTCAAAGGCCTCGGAACGCGGCTCGCGCTCCCCCGGATGCAGCAACGTGCCGTCCAAATCGCATGCAATCAGCTTGATTCCCTCAAGACCCATATGCTTTCCCCCAAAGCACCTCATCAACAGTAAGACGGACTTTGAATAGCTGCCTCTCAAAGTCCGTCTTACTCATACGCACGTTAACCGCGCGCCTTCTTTACGATGGTAAAGTCCGGAGCCATGCTAACGACGACCTCCGCCGCACTCGACGCAAAGCGCCGGTCCGTATCGAGTTCACGGGTAACCACCGAGAGGCGAACGCCCTCGATACCCCGGAGCATGCGGCCCAAAACAGGCTGCACCGGCGTATACATGCGCACGGTATGCTCGTCCGAGTCGCCCCGGAAGAGCGGCGCATGCATGTTGCCGATCTCCCAGCACGCATGCGCGAGCGCAATCGGATCCATGCGGTCGACTTCGACCAAATAAACCTCGGCGCTGCGCAGGCGCACGACAACCGCCACGGGCACCACGCCCGAACGGTCAATGGCGAGCACGTCGCCGTCGGCAAGACGACCACCGTCGGTAGCATCCAGCCGAACATCGATCGTGCGCCCCAGCTCCGTCACGCCCACAAACACGCATACATCAGCCTGGTCCCAATCGAGCAGTAGCTCATCGACCTCAAAGACACCGCCCAGCTCCCGGCGAAGCAGGAGTTCATAGGACAGATCGTTGAGATTTCCCAAACATGTCGTCGAAACCAAGCGTTCAGGCATGCTCTAGCCCTCGACCTCGACGAGCTCAATATCAAAGTTGAGGTCCTTGCCGGCCAACTCGTGGTTGGCGTCGAGCGTCACGGCCTCGGGCGTCACGTCAATGACGACGGCGGGGACAGGCATGCCGCTCGGCGTGGACAGGAAGAGCTTCATGCCCTTCTCGATCTGCTCGATGTTGGGAACCTGCTCGGCCGGGAAGGTAATAACCATCTCGGGATTGTGCTCGCCGTAGGCATCGGCAGCCGGGATGTGCACGGTCTTCTTCTCGCCCACCTGCATGTCGACAACAGCGGCGTCGAAGCCCTTGATCATCTGACCGGCGCCGCAGGTGAACTCCAGCGGCTCGCCGCGATCGTAGGAGCTATCGAACTGCGTGCCGTCATCGAGCGTGCCGCGATAATGGGTCTTGACCTTCTTGCCCTGGTTGGACATGGTAACCTCCGTAATAAGGGCGGCGCACAACGCGGGCCGCCATGAACATATGGCGCTAACTATACCCTAGTCATACAATTCAATGACAGTTTGCAAAGAAACGCTGCAACCGGAGGAACCATGGCATATCCCGTATTTGACCTACACTGCGACACCGCTGACCGCATCGGCTGGGCCACGCTCGATCTCGACCTGCGCTTTACCGCCGGCACCGACGGTTATTTCCCCGGCGACGAAACGCATCCGCAAGATTTCGATCTCATCGAGGGCAACGCCTGCGCCATCTCGCTCGCAAAGATCGGCAACACGCCGTGGGCACAGTGCTTCGCCACGTTTGTCCCCGACGAGATTCCCGCCGCCCACGCCGCGCGCTTCCAGGCGCAAATCATGGCGCATATGAGCGGCCAGGCAATGCTCAACCACGACCGCATGGTCAACGTACGCAGCGCCGCAGACATTCGCCCCGCGCTCAAGGACGGCAAGGTCGCTTGCATCCACACCATCGAAAACGCCACGTTCTTTGCCGAGGACCCCGCGCTGATCGAGGTGCTCAAGAGCTTGGGCGTGCTTATGTCGTCACTCAGCTGGAACGCGCAGGGACCGCTCGCGAGCGGGCACGATACCCACGCCGGCCTCACCGCCGCCGGCATCGAGGCACTTACGCAGATGGAGCACGCCGGTATGGTACTCGACGTCTCCCACCTCAACGATGAGTGCTTTGACGAGGTTGTCGCCCACGCCACGCGCCCCTTCGTCGCCAGCCACTCCAACTCCCGCACCGTCTGCGGCGTCAAGCGCAATCTCACCGACGACCAGTTCCGCACCATTCGCGACATGGGCGGTATCGTCGGCCTCAACTACTGCAGCGAGTTCCTTTCCAACGACGCAACCGACGAGACCGCTGCAGACGTCACCTTCGACCAGCTGGCGGCACATATCGAGCACTGGCTCGACCTGGGCGGCGAGGACGCCATCGCGCTCGGCGGCGACTGGGACGGTGCCACGGTGCCCGCTTTCCTCTCCGATGCCAGCAAGATGCCCGAGTTCCAGAACATGCTTTCCAAGCATTTTGGCAAGACCGTGATGCAAAAGCTCTGCAGCGACAACGCGCTTGCCTTCTTTGAGCGCTATTAATTTCACATCCCTTGAGCGGGCCGGTATGCCGAACGGTCGACATGCCGGCCCGTCCCCAATCTGAAGGACCGCTTTTGACGCAGCAATTTACGATTACCGTATCCCGACCGGATGGCACATCCATCCCCGTCGTCGTTACCAAAAAGCGCGTCAAGAACTTCAACCTACGCGTCACATCGAGCGGTGAGGCCCACGCCAGCGCACCGCTCGGCGCCAGCCGCGAGCGTATCGAAGCGTTTGTGAAGCGCAACAGCGCCTGGATTATCAGCCGACTTGACCAGCGTGAGCAACATCAGGCGACGGCGCGAGAGCCGCTCAGTCCCTCGTCCATCATTGCGCTTTGGGGCAAGCCTATCACGGTACAAGATGCGCTCGATCACAACTTTGCATCGCCCGCACCGCGGCCCAAGCAGGCCACCTTCGCAAGTTTTATGGGCGCCGACAAATCGAACGAACGCCTACAGGCCGAGCGGCGCGCAATCCTCGACGGCCTGACGCCCGATGAGCTCCAGACCCGCATCGACCAGCTCTATGCATCCGAGGTCACCACAGCGCTGCGCGATATGGTGCATGCATACGAAATCGCAATGGGTATCGCCGTTTCCCGCGTTTCCGTACGCAGTATGAAGACGCGCTGGGGCTCATGCACACCCAAAACCGGCGCCATTCGCATCGCGCGCGAGCTCGCCGCCTACCCTGTCGAATGCCTCGACATGGTTGTCGCCCACGAGCTCGTCCACTTGCTCGAGCCAAGCCACAATCAGCGGTTTCACGCCCTGCTCGACACGTACTGCCCCAACAATAGGGCTCTGTCGCAGCGGCTCAAGCGGCCACCCCTCAACAAGCTCTAGCGTCGACTAGCGCACTCGCTCGATCTCGACGCCGCAGCTTGCCAGGGGAAGACCGACGGGAGCCCAAGGCTTATCGAGCTTAACACGCACGCCAAGCAGCAGGGGGTAACGACGCAGCAGCATCTGGGCCACACCCTCGGCTGCAGCCTCGATGAGCTTAAACGTATGCTCGCGCAGATATCCGTCGACATCGTGACACACCGAGCCATAATCAATCGAGGCATCCAGGTTGTCGTGCTCCCCTGCTGCACGCAGGTCGGCATAGAGCACCAAGGACACGATGAACTTCTGGCCCAGCGCGTTCTCTTCGGGATACACACCGTGGTTGGCAAAGACCTCGAGACCGTCGATAGTAATGCGGTCAGCATGGCGCAGGTCGTCATAGCTCACGTGGGGCACCGCCGCTGCGGTGGATATTTCGCCCCTTCCACGGCGGGCGAGCTCGGCGCCTTCAGTCTTGGTTGCATTCTCGGGCAGTTTCTTGTTACTCATCGCGATCGTCTCCTTCGTTTAGAACCCCGACCGCGCAAACTAACTACACGCGAATCGACAGGTTCTTTTTATCATCGCTCCAATTGCAAGCATTGCGCGCGGGGCATGCAAAGCAGGCGCGCGACGCTTTGTCGGCTGCATAGAGCAGACGCTCGAGCGGTTGGCTGTTCACGCGCAGCTTTCGATGGCCCAGAATGGCCGTCTTAATGGCCGCAGCATCGGCCGGCTCAAACGCTACGTCATCGGGCATGCCGCCGAGAATCGCATCAGCGACGCGTTCGCTTGCAACATCATGGGATATACCCGATTCATACTGTTCATCTTTGCCGATATCGTGAAGAAGTGCCGTGGCGTAGATGACCTCGCGGTCAAATTCGAGCTGTTCCTCGAGATTCTTGATCCACATAATGCGAGCGACATCGAGCAGATGGTCAATACCGTGGCGGCAGAAGATACGCCCCGATTCCAACTGTGCAATGTTGCCCAGGTGCCGCCGGAACAGGCCGTTGGCACAGATGTAATCGATACGAGGCATGGCACCAAAGGGGGCTAGGCCCGAAGCCATAAAACCGCGACGCGGCGTTCCCTCATCGGTCTTCGATGCAAAGTCGTTAACGGCTCTCATGGTTAGCGGTCCAGCATCCTAAAGAATCGCTCCTCGAGCGACGGATCGGTCTCAAAGATGCCGCGGCGAGCGAGCGTCACGGTCTTGGTGCCGGGCTTTTGCACGCCACGCATCGTCATGCACATATGCTCGGCCTCCATCAACACAATCGCTCCCTGGGGAGCAAGATACTCCATGAGAGCATCGGCAACCTGCGCACACAGCTGCTCCTGCAGCTGCAGACGGCGGGCATAGACCTCAACCGTGCGGGCGAGCTTGGAAAGTCCAGCCACCCGACCGTTAGGGATATAACCAATGGCGGCCTTGCCATAAAACGGCAGCAGATGATGCTCGCACAGCGAGTAGAACGTAATGTCGCGCTCGATAACCAAATCGTTCGAAGCGACGGCAAAAGTTTTGGACAGGTGCTCCTCGGCACTCTGGTCCATACCGCCGGCAATCTCGCCATACATACGGGCGACGCGTGCCGGAGTCTCCAGCAGGCCCTCACGAGTTGGGTCCTCGCCTATACCTTCAAGCAGCAGCTTAATGGCAGTCTCGACTTTTTCCTGATCGACCATCTGGGCCTCACTTTTTTCGATTTCGCGTTCGCGCTATGGTACCACGCCGGCACGCAACCTCTGCCAGCTACATAGTATGGGTCGAATAGACCGGATCGTCCCGCCAAAGCTCCACAGCATCGCAAAGCGCAACGCCCTCACGTGCAGCACGAGCGCGCGTGGCGTTCATGTCGATCACGCGCTGATTGCTCGAGCCCCTAAAGCGCAACGAGATATCGTACAGATCCTGAACAAACGGGCCATCCACCAACATGTCGAGGCAGGCCAGGATACGGTCCGTCACCTCGGTATGATGACGGCCACCCGGCATAAGCTCCTCGAGCACGTCACCGGTAAAGCACCAAATGGTCTTGCCCGACCCAGCAGGATAGGCCGCACGCACGCGCTCGATAAAGTCAACAAGCCCCGCCTGATTCTCGGGCTCCATAGGCTCGCCACCCAGAATCGTCAGGCCATCGATAAAGGGATGATCGAGACTCTCGATAATCTTATCCTCGACGGCGCAATCGAACGGCTCGCCCGCAGCAAAGTCCCACGCGACAGAGTTAAAGCAATTCTTGCACCCACGACGGCACCCGCTCACAAACAGAGAAGTACGAACGCCTTCACCATCAGCAATATCGAAATACTTAATGTTCGCGTAGTTCATAAGTAACTCTCCCGGGAGGCCGGGACATATCTTCCCGTCCTCAAACATTCTCGGCCTTCGGCCTGCGAAACTGCGGGCGGGACGATATGTCCCGGCCTCATGCAAAGGGTAACTCAATGAACGAAGCGAACATCGAGCATAGGGTTCGAGATCCAATAAATACTCAGCTGCAGCTCAACCGCCATCGCAAGTAAATCGCAGCTGCAGCTCAAATTATTTCCGCTAAGAACTTCGAGGAGTGAGCAGACCGCATGCCGCATCTCAGCTACATCAACTTGGCTGCCCCGTAGCGAGGCCCCGGACCTTTGCTCGATATGAGTTCCGCACGAACAGGAGGCGCCAGTGGCGCCTCCGTCGTGAGCCAGGACTGTCCGAAATAGCGAGTAAAGGTCCGGGGCCTCGCTACGGGGCAGCCTGGGATGGTTATTAGAGATGCAGCACGCGGTCGCGGATCTCCTCGGTTCGACCCTGGTTCCAGAACTGGGTACCGATGTAGCCGCACGTACGACGAGCGACATTCATCTTCTCCTGGTCGCGGTTGCCGCAGTTGGGGCACTCCCACACCAGCTTGCCATCGTCCTCGACAATCTTGATCTCACCGTCGTAGCCGCACACCTGGCAGTAGTCGCTCTTGGTGTTGAGCTCGGCGTACATGATGTTGTCGTAGATGTACTGCATCACGCGAATGACAGCCTTGAGGTTGTCCTGCATGTTGGGAACCTCGACGTAGGAGATGGCACCGCCCGGCGAAAGCTGCTGGAACATACCCTCGAACTTGAGCTTGTCGAATGCGTCGATCTCCTCGGACACATGGACGTGATAGCTGTTGGTAATGTAGCCCTTGTCCGTCACGCCCGGGATAATGCCAAAACGGCGCTGCAGGCACTTGGCAAACTTGTAGGTCGTCGACTCAAGCGGGGTGCCGTACAGCGAGAAGTCGATATCGCTTTCGGCCTTCCACTCGGCGCACTTGTCGTTCATGTGCTGCATGACGGCCATGGCAAACGGCGTGCCCTCCTTCTCGGTGTGGCTGTGACCCGTCATGTACTTAACGCACTCATACAGGCCGGCATAGCCCAGGCTGATCGTAGAGTATCCGCCCACGAGCAGCTTGTCGATCGTCTCGCCCTTCTTCAGACGCGCCAGGGCGCCGTATTGCCAAAGAATCGGCGCGGCGTCAGAAAGTGTACCCATCAGGCGCTCATGACGGCACAGCAGGGCACGGTGACACAGCTCAAGGCGCTCATCGAAGATCTTCCAGAACTTGTCCATATCCTGGTGCGAGCTCAGTGCGACATCAGGCAGGTTGATGGTCACAACGCCCTGGTTAAAGCGACCATAGTACTTGGGCTTGTTCGGGTCGTAGTTCAGCGCGTTGGCAACGTTGTTAAAACCGTTGCCCGAACGGTCGGGCGTCAGGAAACTGCGGCAACCCATGCAGGTGTAGCAATCGCCGTTGCCGGCGGTCTCGCCCTTAGACAGCTTGAGCTCGCGCATCTTCTTCTCGGAGATGTAATCGGGCACCATGCGCTTGGCGGTGCACTTGGCAGCCAGCTGGGTCAGGTAGAAGTACGGGGAATCCTCGTGAACGTTATCGTCCTCGAGTACATAGATAAGCTTGGGGAATGCCGGGGTAATCCACACGCCGGCCTCGTTCTTAACGCCCTCGTAGCGCTGGCGAAGCGTCTCCTCCACGATCATGGCAAGGTCGTGCTTCTCCTGAGGCGTACGGGCCTCGTTAAGATACATAAAGACCGTCACGAACGGCGCCTGGCCATTGGTGGTCATAAGGGTCACGACCTGATACTGAATCGTCTGGACGCCGCGACGGATCTCGTCACGCAGGCGATCCTCAACGACCTCGCGAACCTTTTCGGGAGATGCGGAAACGCCGAGCTCCTCGAGCTCGCGGGCGACCTCGCCACGAATCTTTTGACGGCTCACCTCAACAAAGGGGGCAAGATGGGTCAGCGAGATGGACTGGCCGCCGTACTGGGAGGAAGCAACCTGGGCGATAATCTGCGTCGCAATATTGCAGGCGGTCGAGAAGCTGTGCGGCTTCTCAATCAGCGTGCCCGAAATAACAGTGCCGTTCTGGAGCATGTCCTCCAGGTTCACCAGATCGCAGTTGTGCATATGCTGGGCAAAGTAATCCGAATCGTGGAAATGGATCAGACCCTCATTATGGGCATCCACGATCTCCTGAGGCAGCAGCACGCGCTGGGTCAGGTCCTTGGAAATCTCGCCAGCCATATAGTCGCGCTGAACGGAGTTGACGGTCGGGTTCTTGTTGGAGTTCTCCTGCTTGACCTCTTCGTTATTGCACTCGATCAGCGACAGAATCTTGTCATCGGTCGTGTTCTTCTGGCGCTTCAGGCTCTGAACATAGCGATAGATGATGTAGTGGCGGGCAACCTCGTAGCAGTCGAGACGCATGATCTCGTCCTCGACCAAATCCTGGATCTCCTCGACCGAAACGGTGTGGCCCGCGTTCTCGCATGCCTCGGCGACGTTTTGCGCCGCATAAACCACCTGGCGGTCGGTTAGACGAGAGCTCTCCTCGACCTCCAAGTTAGCGGCGCGGATGGCATTGACAATCTTATCGATGTCAAAGACAACCTCGGTGCCGCTGCGCTTGATGATCTTCATCCTCTTGCCTCTTTCGCGTCGTAGCCTCATTGCGCTTCAGAGCCAAACGATGCCCGGCAGGGCTTGCCCCTGTCTTACGGCGCCGTCGCGCAATCTGTGTTCTCGATAAACCATAAGCCTCTATGCGGACATTCCCAGGAGCCGATCAAGCGGCTCAAGGACACGTTCAAAAGAGGCAATTAAGGTCTTCGTTCTCTGTCCGCCATCTATCATACGACAAAGATGCATCTATATCCTGTATTCTTTTTTTAGGTCAAACACAACATATAGTGTTTCAGCAGGTCAAAGCAATTAGTCATTTTGCAGACGCATTATAAATGAGGGGTATTTGACAAGTCGGTAAAACGTTACCAACACGGCTACCTGCATGGCAGCTATAAAACCCCCTTAGTCAAGCCACTGACAAATCCTACTAAAACCAAGCCACTCACGCCAAAAGAATCCAAAAGATTATGCTTGACCAACATGTTGCGGTCACGCTCGGGCAGGACGTATGCAATCTGCCGGCACCCCTACGGGACACGAAGACCATCGCATACAGACCTTGGATCAAAATTTGCTGGCATGTTTGGCGGCATAAAACAAAACAGTCCAGAAGCAAAGCCTCTGGACTGCGAACATTTGGTGGGCGTTAGAAGATTTGAACTTCTGACCTCTTCCGTGTCAGGGAAGCGCTCTCCCCCTGAGCTAAACGCCCAAATGGAGCGGACAACGGGGCTCGAACCCGCGACCCCAACCTTGGCAAGGTTGTGCTCTACCAACTGAGCCATGTCCGCCTGCGAGGATTCAATATACGGGATGATCCACCCGAATGCAAGAACTATTTTCCAATAATTTGAAAAAAGTTCGAGCCCCTTGATTGGCAACTTCATCCGAACACTTCCCACATTCATCCGTACATGTACGGATGAATGTGGGAATCCGATACCCTGAGGGCCGGACCGGCCGGCCCCGGGAGATCGGAGGACGGC
>CABUQW010000036.1 GCA_902493895.1 uncultured Collinsella sp.
CTCGTTGCGGCGCGGCTGCGCCTCTGGCACTTCAACAACATTGTCGCAGCCCCGACCCGCGGTCACGAGCGGGGGCTCCTGTCGTTTCCGTGCCCCTGGATTGGGTCATAGTGTCTGACATTGCCAAAACATTGATGTTGATTTGCTGGTCAGTCGAATGGGTAGAATGCCTCCAACGTGTAACTCGATTCGGAGGAATTCGCATGCCTTATTACTATGGATACGGCTTTGGCATCGACCCGCTGTACCTGCTGGTTGTTCTTGTTTGTACGGCGCTCGGTCTTGCCGCACAGAACTATATCAACTCGACGTACAAAACCTGGTCCAAGGTTCGCTCGGACGGCGACACGGGCGCCACGGTCGCTCGCCGCATGCTCGACGCCAACGGCTGCAATGCCGTGGGTATCAAGGGTGTCGCCGGTGAGCTCACCGACCATTACAACCCGCAGGATAACAACCTGTATCTCTCAGATGCCAACCGTTCGGGTGGATCGGTCGCAAGCGTTGCCGTCGCCTGTCACGAGGCAGGTCACGCCGCTCAGCGTCAAAGCGGCTATGCCATGATGAAGGTGCGCACCGCCCTGGTCCCGGTCGTCAACTTTACCCAGAACACCTGGACCATCGTGTTGCTCTTGGGCCTGTTTATGAACATTGCCGGGCTCACAACCCTCGCGTTGATCTTCTTCTCGTTTAGCGTGCTGTTCCAGTTGGTTACGCTGCCGGTCGAGATTGATGCCAGCCGCCGCGCCGTGGCATATATTGAGCAGTCGGGTATGAGTTCCAAGCAGGTCAATGGTGCCAAGAAGGTGCTGACGGCCGCCGCGCTTACCTATGTTGCCGCTGCGCTCACCTCGATTATTCAGCTGCTCTATCTTATGGCTCGCTACAACAGAAACTCCAACCGATAACAAATGGGACAGGCAGGCGCCGCGGGGATTCGTGTCCTCGCGGCGCTGTACTATGTGTTGGACTTAAATTTGCACGGGGCCGGAGCCTCTGTGCGCGATAACGAAAGGAGGCTGCGTGGCAGGCTGGAACCTAACCGGCAATGCTGTTTCCGCCGAATTTGACGGCTCGGACGATCAGGAGCGCAAGGAGCTCAGCGTGAGCCAGGCGGTGGAGATCGCCGCTGGTGCGCTCGATGCCATTCCGCAGCTGAGCGTTCTGGGCGAGGTCACGGGTTTCCGTGGTCCCAACGCCCGAAGCGGCCACTGCTACTTCCAGATTAAAGACGACTCGGCCGCCGTCGACTGCATCATCTGGAAGGGCGCCTATCTCAAGCGTACCTTCGATCTGCGCGACGGCATGCAGGTGAGCTTTAAGGGCAGCTTCAACCTCTATAAGCCCACGGGTCGTATGAGCTTTGTCGCTCGCTCGTTTTCGCTGGCGGGGGAGGGTCTGCTGCGTCAACAAGTGGCGCAACTGGCCGAAAAGCTACGCCGCGAGGGCCTGATGGACGAAGCGCGCAAACGCCGCATCCCGGTGTTCTGCTCACGCGTGGCGGTCGTCACCTCGCTTTCCGGTGCGGTAATCGACGACGTCAAGCGCACATTGCGTCGTCGCAATCCGCTCGTCGAGCTCGTCTGCGTGGGCGCCAGGGTTCAAGGCGAGGGTGCGCCGGCCGAGCTTATTGAGGGCTTGCGCCGCGCCGCTTCCATTACGCCGGCGCCCGACTGCATCTTGTTGGTACGCGGCGGCGGCTCCTTTGAGGACCTCATGACCTTCAACGACGAGGAGCTTGCCCGCGCGGTGGCGGCTTGTCCCGTGCCCGTGGTGACCGGCATTGGCCATGAGCCCGATACCTCGATTTGCGACATGGTGAGCGACCGCCGCGCCTCCACGCCTACGGCGGCGGCAGAATCGGTGGCGCCGGCTATGACGGAGCTGGCCGATGTGCTCGAGGCGCGCCATCAGCGTCTGGGTGCCGCGATGGCATCGATGATTGGGTCGGATCAGGTCGATCTGGAAATGCTCGACCAGCGCGGTCGCCGTGCCTGGGATACCTATACGGCTCGCTTGGGCGATGCTCTCGATGCGGCTGCGTGCCGCCCGTGCCTCAACGACCCCACATTTATGGTCGAGCGTCGCGAATCGGAGCTTGCGCTGACTGCCGATCGCCTGTCGGGCGCCATAGTACGCTCGGTCGGGACATTTCGCTCCAACTTTGAGCGCTTGCCCGAGCGTCTGGTTGTAAGCACCTCGGGGCTCGATGGCAAACGCCATGCGCTCACGCTCGCGAGCTCCCGTCTGGAGCATCAGGGGCGCACGATGCTCAACAAGCCCGCGTCCGACCTGGGCCGTGCGGCAGCCTCGCTAGATGCCCTGTCGCCGCTCAAGGTGCTTGCCCGTGGTTATTCCATCGCGTACAGCGATGATGGGGTGGCTACGAGCGCCAAGACCTTTAAGCCCGGCGATGCCATCCGCGTGCGCATGGCAGACGGCAACGTGGCGGCAACGGTCGATACGGTCGAGTAAACCGCGTTTCATAGCGATAAACCTTTAGGAAAGGAAACAGATATGGCAGAGAAGACCCCAGTCGAGCAGCTTACGTACAAGCAGGCCTCGCAGGAGTTGGAGCTCATCATCCGCAGCTTGGAGTCGGGCGATATGGAGCTCGAGGAGTCGCTCGAGAGCTATACCCGCGGCGTCGAGCTCCTCAAGAGCCTGCGCACCCGCCTGTCCGATGCCGAGCAGAAGGTCTCGGTGCTTCTTAAGGACGTCGACGGCAACGACGTGCTCGCCGACGGCGAAGCCGCCAACACCGACGACAACCTCTCGTTCTAACCATCCCGACCAAATATAATTACCTTGGTCTGTGAGAAAGGAACCAACCATGTGCGATTGCATCTTCTGCAAAATTGCCAACCACGAGATCCCTTCGACCGTTGTCTATGAGGACGACCAGGTCATCGCCTTCGACGACCTCAATCCCCAGGCGCCGGTCCATACGCTCGTGATCCCCAAGAAGCACTACAGTGACATTGCCGACAACGTACCTGCCGAGACCATGGGCGCCGTGGCTCACGCCATCCAGGAGGTCGCTAAGGCCAAGGGCTTGGAGGACGGTTTCCGCGTCATCTCCAACAAGGGCGTCAACGCCGGCCAGACCGTCATGCACTTCCATATGCACGTCCTTGGCGGCAAGAACCTGGGCGAGAACCTCATCTGAGGGCGTGTAGGCCGTCGACTTGGCTGCCTTTGGAGTAATCTATGCAGCTTTCTCAACTCGAATACCTTCAAGCGGTAGCGAACTATGGCGGCGTGCGCAAAGCAGCTCGCGCCGTTCACGTGAGTCCGCAGGCCGTTTCGTCGGCAATAAAAAAATTGGAATCTGAGTATCAGATTGTTTTGCTCGACCGATCGGCGGGGGAGGCTGTTTTGTCTCCGGCGGGCAGAGAATTTGCGCGTCGTGCACGCGTGATCCTGGCGCAAGTCGACGATCTCAAAAAGTACGCTCAATCGGGGAACGGCGGCGTTTCGCCCGACGGCCATTTCCGTCTTTACGCCCCCTGTCTTCACGGGCGGGGGCGCCTTTTTTCCGAAAACTGGTACGACTCGTTTGAAAGCTCGCACCCTCAGATTCATCTTGATGTGTGGCATCAGCCAACGGCAACATGCTTTGAATCACTTATACTTGGAATTTCGGACGCGGCTATCTCGTTTGAGGAACCACGGGACAGCGTCCTTTCTTCAAAATATATGGGTGAAAAGGAGCTCAGGGTTCTTTCATGTCCAGCTGGTCATCAATCTGTTGACGCTATGACCATTCGTGAGTTACTGGGCGGCAGGCTCGCTGTTCCCATTAATTTGTCACCCTGTCTCAATGCAATCAATCAATGTCCCGAAGCTCAGCTGGTTAATTTCCGCTTTCGCGATGTCGAATACGGAAACAGGGCGCAGGCTGAGTTTCTTCAAGCCGGGGGATTGATATTGAGTTTTTCTGGCTCTTCTCTCGCATCAAATGGATTGGAAGTAAGCGAGTGCTCCATCGAAGGCTCGCATGACGTAGCCTTGCCTATCTACTTTTGCTATCGGCAAAATGCCTGGACCGATCGACACCAGACGGTATTTCTTCACCTATTGCGTCATCTCGCTTCGTGAGGCCATTTGGCCTCAAGGCGTCAAGTGAATGTTGACGCCTTGTAACACATGACTGACGGCTTTGCCCTCATGCTTTTCCAAGATTCCGATTTAGATTGCTGACTCTTGGAGGGCGGAGCATGAAAAACCGTACGGTTTTGCTTTATATGACGTTCGTTTTTCTGTCGAACTTCAGCACCATTTTGTATTTTCTGACGGTTTACCTTGAATTCGTCGGATTCTCGATGGTGGCGATTTCTAGCATGATGATTGCATACCAAGTGAGCAAGTTCATTCTTGAAGTTCCCACTGGCTATATTGCTGATAGGTTTGGACGAAAGACAAGCGGTCTCGTTGGCGTCGTGGGAATGCTTGGATACTATGTCGCCCTGCTTCTCGTCCGTTCTCCTCTGCTTTTAATCGGCGCGTTTGCTCTCAAAGGTTTTGCCGCTGCATGTGTGAGCGGATCCATAGAAGCGATTTACATTGACAGCGTCTCTCAGGACCAGCTCGTAAGACTTAATGTCGTTGAGCGATTTGTTTTCTATGCCTCTTATGCCATCTCCGCTTGCGTGGGCGGTTTCATTTCGTCTGTCGGTGCATATCTCATTGGTCTTTCGGCAGATATCAGCGCAATGGTGTTGACGTTGGTTGTCGTTGTCTGCATTCCTGAGATGCGAAGAGGGGGCACTGCGGGGACACCTGAGCGTGGAATTAGCCCGAAGATGATCGGTGCCGCTATTGCGTGCAATGGCATTCTTCGTTCAGCGTTCATCATGGACTGTTCTCAGGCGTTTGCTTTTGTCGCCTTGGAAGACTTTTTCTCACTGCTGCTTGCGGGTCGCGGAATGAATGCCATCGCTTCAGGCGTGACCATTGCGGTCCAGCTCCTTGCCTCCGCCTCCATAGGGTTTATTGTGCCCAGTGCGATTACTCGTGTCGACAAGGGCCGTTTTGCGCGTATATGCGGCATCATTCGCTTAGTATTGACAGCTTTGTTTTTGATTCCCCTTACTCCGGCTAATTTGCTGCCCGTGTTCTATGTGCTGCAGACGGTTGCGTACTCGTTGTTTGCCCCAATCAAATACTCAGTTTTCCAAAATGCTGCCGATTCTTCGATGCGCTGTTCACTGATTTCGGTTCAAAGCCAGATGGTGGCGGTGGGTGCCGTTCTTTTCTATCTGCTTAACGCTGTGTTGAGTAGCGTTGCAGGCATTCGAGTCGTATTGCTTGTTGCACTCGGGATTTCTTCCTTGGTGTATATCCCCGCGCTATTTCGTCTTACAAGTCAAAGGCCGTGAGTATTTGGACACCGATAACTTATATATCAACGCAATAAACCCGAGCGCGAAGGCGTTTGGGTTTATTATTGAAGCGTATGTAACCTGGCGGCGCCACACCGCCTGTTAGTAGGGAGACACATGAACGTTCTGGTCGTCAACGCAGGATCTTCGACCCTTAAGTATCAGGTCATCGATACCAAGTCCCACAAGGTGTCCGCAAAGGGCTCCTGCGAGCGCGTTTGCTTTACCGGCGGTACCTTCACCCACGCTGCCAACGGTTCCAAGAAGGTGACCGAGAACATCGAGTTCCCCGACCACAAGGTCGCCATCGAGGTCGTTCTGAAGGACCTCGAGGCCAACGGCGTCAAGATCGAGGGCATTGGCCACCGTATCGTTCAGGGCGGTTGGTACTTTGGCGACTCCTCCCTCGTCGACGAGGACGTTCTCGCCAAAATTCGCGAGGTCGCCCCGCTGGCGCCGCTGCACAACAACCCTGAGGCCAACGTTATCGAGTACTGCCTCGAGCAGTATCCCGACCTGCCCAACGTCACGGTCTACGACACCGCTTTCCACTTCAACATGCCCGAGGTCGCCAAGACTTACGCCCTGCCCAAGGACGTCTGCGACAAGCTGCACATCCGTAAGTACGGCGCCCACGGCACCAGCTACCGTTACATCTCCAAGAAGGTCGCCGAGATGACCAACGGCGAGGCCCGCAAGGTCGTCGTGTGCCACATCGGCTCCGGCGCTTCCCTGTGCGCCATCGAGGACGGCAAGTGCATGGACACCACCATGGGCCTCACCCCGCTCGACGGCGTCATGATGGGCACCCGCTGTGGCTCCATCGACCCGGCTACCGTGTGTTACCTGCAGCGCGAGGGCGGCTACACCTTCGACGAGGTCGATGAGATGATGAACAAGAAGTCCGGCCTTTTGGCTGTGACCGGTGGCAAGACCAATGACTGCCGCAACGTCGAGGAGCTCGCCGCCGCTGGTGACCCCGAGGCTCAGCTCGCCTTCGACATGTTTGTCTACAAGATTGCCGCCAAGGCTGCCGAGATGGCTACTTCCATGTGCGGCATGGACACGCTGGTCTTCACCGCTGGCATCGGTGAGCACGCTCCGGCCGTTCGTGCCGGCGTCGCCGACCGTCTGGCCTTTATGGGCGTCAAGATGGACCATGCCCGCAACGCCCTGCGCGGCGACGGCGCTTGGTGCCTGTCCGCCAAGGATTCCAAGGTCAAGATTTTCGTCATCCCCACGGACGAGGAGTTCATGATCGCTTCCGACGTCGAGCGCATCGTCAACGGCAAATAATTGCAAGAGGGGAGGGGCTGGACGACCGAGCGCCGTTTGGCCCCTCTTTTGTGCTCGTTGGGCGATATGCTTGATAGCTATTTATCAAGTTGTGATAACTTCTTATTAAAATGCGGCCGCCTTAAGGGGTCTGCGTCGACCGTATTGCACTGCAAAGGAGTCTCATGAACGTACTTGTTGTCAACGCCGGCAGCTCAAGCCTTAAATATCAGCTTTTGGATACCGATACCCGCGAGGTTTTCGCCAAGGGCAACTGCGAACGTATCGGTTCGGACATGGGCATCTTTGGCCACTCCGAGAACGGTGGCGCCAAGCAGACCGAGGAGGTCCCTTTCCCCGATCATCGCTCTGCTATCGCTCGTGTGCTCGAGGAGCTCGAGAAGACCGACTTTACGATTGATGGCATTGGTCATCGTATCGTTCAGGGCGGCTGGCACTTCGATGATTCCGCAGTTGTTGACGACGAAGTTATGGCCAAGATTCTCGAGGTGGCCCCGCTCGCCCCGCTGCACAACTACGGCGAGGCCGCGGCGATTGAGTATTGCCGTGAGAAGTATCCGGAGCTGCCCAACGTGGCGGTCTTCGATACCTCGTTCCATATGACCATGCCCGAGGTCGCCTATACCTACGCGCTGCCCAAGGACGTGTGCGACAAGTACCACGTGCGCAAGTACGGCGCCCACGGCACGAGCCACCGCTATGAGTGGATGATGGCCAAGGAGATCCTGGGTTCGCGCTGCCACCGTCTGCTTTCGTGCCACTTGGGTAACGGTGCTTCGCTCGCTGCTATCGAGGACGGCGTGTGCCGCGACACCACGATGGGCCTCACGCCGCTCGACGGCCTGATGATGGGCACTCGCTGCGGTTCCATTGATCCGGCCACCGTGTGCTACCTCCAGCGCGAGGGCGGCTACAGCTATCAGGAAGTCGATGACATGATGAACAAGCAGTCTGGTCTGCTTGCCATCTCGGGCATCTCCAACGACGCCCGCGACATCCGTACACGCGCCTCCGAGGGCGACGAGCGCTGCCTGCTCGCCTTCGATATGTTCGCCTACAAGGCCATGCAGCAGGCTGGCTCCATGATCGCTTCCATGGCGGGCGTGGACACCATCACCTTTACCGCCGGCATCGGCGAGAACGACTGGTCGATCCGCAAGGCCTTCTGCGACTGCTTTGAGTGGCTGGGCGTACGCATCGACAACAATAAGAACCGCGAGGCCGTGGGCAACGGCCCGCAGGTCATCAGCGCCGCCGGTTCAGCCGTTACGGTCATGGTCATCCCCACCGACGAGGAATACATGATCGCCCACGACGTCGAGCGCCTGACCAAGAACAACTAACGCGCGCATTTGCAAGTAAACGAAAGGCCTCCAGAGCAACAGCTCCGGAGGCCTTTTTGCTAGCAGGCGGAAATACCAGTCCCAAAGTGACCATCGCCAGTAACGCCTGCACTCCCAGCAACGGCACCCGGCCATCCAGATCTTCAGCCTCAGCTCGTAGCCAAGCCGCCGTCCACTCCAGATACCCTGACTGCCACGTGACGGCAGGGACCCTACAGGGTAAAGCTCTGAAAATATTCCACAGGACGGAGGAAGCCCCCGCCGCACGTAGTGCGCAGCGGGGGCTTCCGACATGTCCGAGGACGTTTTCAGAGCTTTACCCTGTAGGGTCCCGAGGGGATATGTTCGCTACTCAGCCATCTGAGCCTGGACGGCGGTGATGGCCACGACACCCACGATGTCGTCGGCAGAGCAGCCGCGCGACAGGTCGTTAACCGGCTTGGCGATGCCCTGCAGGATGGGGCCGTAGGCGTCAGCACCGGCGAAGCGCTGGACCAGCTTGTAGCCGATGTTGCCGGCCTCGAGGTCGGGGAACACGAGCACGTTGGCCTTACCGGCGACGGAGGAGCCGGGGGCCTTGAGCTGGGCGACGGTGGGGACGATGGCGGCGTCGAGCTGCAGGTCGCCGTCGATGGCGAGCTCGGGAGCCTTCTCCTTGCAGAACTTCACGGCCTCCTGGACCTTCTTTGCGACCTCGCCACCGGCGGAGCCCATGGTGGAGTAGGAGAGCATGGCCACGTGCGGCTCAACGTTGCCCATGAAGGTGGACCAGGAGTGGGCCGAGGCGATGGCGATCTCGGAGAGCTCGTCGGAGGACGGGTTGATGTTGAGGCCGCAGTCGGCGAAGATCAGCGTGCCGTCGGTACCGAACTGCGGGGTGTCGGTGCACATCACGAAGAAGGCCGAGACCAGCTTGGTGCCCGGGGCGGTCTTGAGGATCTGAAGCGCAGGGCGCAGGGTGTCGGCGGTGGAGTGGCAGGCGCCGGAGACCAGGCCGTCGGCATCGCCCATCTTGACCATCATGGTGCCAAAGTAGGTGGCGTCCATCACCTGGGCGCGAGCCTGCTCGATGGTAACGCCCTTCTTGGCGCGGAGCTCGGCAAACTTCTGCGCGTACTCCTCGTGCTTCTCGGCATTGCGCGGGTCGATGACGGTGGCGCCGGGAACGTCGATCTCGTCGGGGTTGCCCAGGATGACGATCTTTGCCAGGCCCTCCTCGATGATCTTGGTGGCCGCGACGATGGTGCGCGGATCCTCGCCCTCGGGCAGGACGATCGTCTTAAGGTCGGCCTTGGCGGCAGACTTCATACGGTTAAGGAAAACGCTCATGTTACTCCTTACAAGCGTTTCGCTAAGCTCCAGGCGCCCGGCTGTTCACGAATAAACCCGCTGCTAGCGGGTTTACCTTTCAATTATGTACGCCGCGATGCTTGAGCTTTCCTTGTGTGGCAAGCTCATTATAGGACGCATTAGCGCTATAATCGCTCTGATAAATATGTCTCGAAGAATGTTCGAGAAAAGCCCAGCTAACGAGCCCGTGGCTTTTGACAAGGAGTATCGATGCAGATTACCTCAGGCCTGCCTGAAGGCTTTAACGCCGGCGCGTACGACATGATTGTCGTCGGTGCTGGATATGCCGGTGCCGTTTGCGCCCGCCGTCTTGCCGAGACCATCGGCTATCGTGTTGCCGTTTTGGAGCGCCGTAGCCACATTGCGGGCAATGCCTATGACTGCACTGACGAGGCCGGAATCCTGATCCACGAGTACGGTCCGCATATCTATCACACCTTTAACGAGCGCGTGCACAATTTCCTGTCGCGCTTTACCAAGTGGACGGATTATCAGCACAAGGTGCTCGCCAACATCAACGGTACCCTTATGCCCGTGCCCTTCAACCATGCGAGTCTCAAGCTCGCCTTTGGTGACGAGCGCGGCGAGGAGCTGTATCAGAAGCTCGTGGAGACCTTTGGCAAGGATGTCAAGGTGCCCATTATGGAGCTGCGTAAGAAGAACGACCCCGACTTGGCCGAGGTCGCCGATTACGTCTACGAGAACGTCTTTTTGCATTACACCATGAAGCAGTGGGGCCAGACGCCCGATCAGATCGATCCCTCGATCACCGGCCGCGTTCCCGTCTTTGTGGGCGATGATGACCGCTACTTCCCGCAAGCTCCCTTCCAGGGCATGCCGCAGGAGGGCTACACGGCGCTCTTTGAGCACATGCTCGACCACGACCTGATCGACGTGTTCTGCGACGTGGACGCCCGTGACCTCTTTGAAATCGACGAGACTACCGTCAAGATCGACGGCAAGGTCTACGGCGGCGAGATTGTCTATACCGGTCCGCTCGATGAGCTGTTCAACCTCGACTTGGGTGCGTTGCCGTACCGCACGCTCGATATGAAGTTCGAGACGCTCGATATGGACCAGTTCCAGCCCGTGGGCACCGTCAACTACACCACGAGCGAGGACTACACGCGTATCACCGAGTTCAAGAACATGACCGGTCAGGTCCTGCCCGGCAAGACCACCATCATGAAGGAGTACTCTAAGGCCTATACGCCCGGCTCGGACGAGACGCCGTACTACGCCATTCTTGAGCCCGAGAACCGTGAGCTCTATGAGCGCTATCTTGAGCGCGTCCAGAACCTGACGAACTTCCACCCGGTGGGTCGTCTGGCCGAGTATCGTTACTACGATATGGACGCTGTGACCAATTCCGCCCTCGATCTTTCGGATGAGATTATCGCCTGCCATGCATAAAGTCATAACATTCGGTATTCCCTCGTATAACGCCGCCAAGGACATGGACCATTGCATCACCTCCATCTTGGAGGGGAGCAATTACGCCACCGATATCGAGATTATCGTGGTGGACGACGGCTCCAAGGACGAGACGGCCGCCAAGGCCGACGAGTGGGAGGCCCGTTATCCTGGAATCATCCGCGCGGTGCACCAGGAGAATGGCGGTCACGGTATTGCCGTCCTTTCGGGTCTGCGCGAGGCGCAGGGCACCTACTACAAGGTTGTCGACTCGGATGACTGGCTCGACGCTGCGGCTCTTTCGACTATGCTGTCGATTCTGCGTGGCTTTGAAGAGCGCGATCAGCGCGTTGACCTGTTTATCTCGAACTACGTGTACGAGAAGGTTTACGAGGGCACGCATACCGCTATTGGCTACAAATTTGCCCTGCCGCGCAAAAAGATCTTTTCCTGGGATCAGATCGGTCATTTCCGCCTGGACCAGAACCTACTCATGCACAGCCTGTGCTATCGCACGGATGTGCTGCGCGAGTCCAACCTTCCCATGCCGCCGCACACGTTCTATGTGGACAACATCTACGCCTACGTGCCACTGCCGCGTTGCAAGACCATGTACTACGCCGACATCGACCTCTACCGCTACTTTATCGGCCGCGAAGGTCAGAGCGTCAACGAGGCAACGATGGTCAAGCGTCTGGACCAGCAGTTCCGTGTTACGCGTATCATGATGGAGTCGTACCACCTGTACAGCGATGTTGAGTCGTCGCGCCTGCGTTCGTACATGATGGGCTACTTCACCATGATGATGGCGATCTGCTCGGTGCTTACCAAGCTTTCCGAGGAAGATTGCGCCGACGAGCGCCTAAAGACGCTGTGGAATGATTTGAAGGCCTACGACGAGCGCATGTATCGTCGTGCCCGCTACGGCGTGGTCGGGTTCTTCACCAATCTGCGCGGACGGGCCGGAGACAAAACTACACTCGGCCTATACCGTCTTGCCTCAAAGATCTTTAAATTCAACTAGCTGCTGAGTAATCGCTGCTGATAGGTTGACTGGGCCCCTTGGCCTTTAGTTTGCTACTGCGAACAGTCCTGCTCGCACGGAAAGCACATTAAGTGCTTTCCGGCTCGTGCGGAACTTGTATCAAACTAAAGGCCAAGGGGCCTCTGCTATAAGAATCGATTGTCAGGTTATTTGAATTTGAAGATCTTCGACGCGCGGTACACAGGGGTCTGGGCTGAAAAGACTTGGTTGGTAGGTTGCCCGGTGGGGCTTGGTTATGTTTGTCGCGAGTTCCGCACGAGCCGAAGAGCACTTAATGTGCTCTTCGTGCGAGCCAGGACTGTAGAGCAGCAAACATAGCCAAGCCCCACCGGGCAACCGGACGAGCTAGTTTACTTTGCGGCGCCGGGGATGCCGTGGGAGGTTTTGGCGGTTTTGGCTCCGTTTACGATGGCAGTTTCCAGGGCCCTTACTGCGAGCATGCCCAGCAGGTCTAGGGGAACGGCGGCGCTTGCCTGGGCGCCCAGTTTGCCGCTGGCGAGGGTGTAGATGGTGTCGCCGTCGTTGGTGGTGTGCGTGGGACGGATGGCGTGTGCGTAGGCGTCTGCGGCCATCTGGGAGACCTTGGTGGCTTGTGCCTTAGTGAGTTCCACGTTTGTGACGATGCAGCTGATGGTGGTGTTGGTGCGGTCGAGCGGCATCTGCATGGATCCGGCGGCGGCAAAGGCTGCGAGTTCCATGTCGACGATCTGGTCGCTATCGGCTGCGGCGCGCATACCGGCGACCCACTCGCCGGTGAAGGGGTCGACGACGTTGCCGCAGGCGTTGACCGAGACCACGGCGCCCACCTTGACGGGGCCGAGCGCCACGGCAGCAGTTCCAAGGCCGGCCTTCATGCAGGTGGCAGGCCCCATGAGCTTGCCTACAGTGGCGCCGGTGCCGGCGCCCACGTTGCCCTGCTCGAGCGTGGCGGGGGTGTGGTCGAGCGCTTCGCGCACGGCGGCGATGCCGGCCTCAATGTCGGGGCGCACGGTCGGGTCGCCATAGGCGAGGTCGAAGATACAGCTGGAGCACACGATGGGCACCTGCGTGGGGCCGACGGGAAGGCCGATGCCGCGGCTCTCAAGCTCGCGAGCGACGCCGCTTGCAGCCTCGAGGCCAAAGGCCGATCCACCCGAAAGGCAGACGGCGTGGACCTTGTCGACGGTGTTCTCGGGTCGCAGCAGGTCGGTTTCGCGCGATGCTGGAGCACCGCCGCGAACGTCAACGCCGCCGGTGGCGCCCTCGGGTGCCACGATTACGGTGCAACCGGTGCCGGCCTCCTCGTCCGTATAGTTGCCATAGCAAAAGCCATCGACATCGCAGACGTCAATGGCCTCGAGCAGTGTATCCATGTTTAACTCCTATCGGTTTTCCGCCGCGCCTTGTGCCCGGTCGGGATCCGTACGGTACGCCAAAATTGTAGGCGCCGGGGGATACCCAGCGCCAGATGCAATTACGAGAGTTTTTGAATCGCGCGCGACGCGGGCGATGGGTAGGCCCACCACGTTATAGAAGTCGCCCGAAATATCGTGCACGAGCATGCGTCCTCCTGTGCCCTGAATGCCGTAGGCGCCGGCCTTGTCCATGGGCTCACCCGAGGCGACGTAGTGCTCGATCTGCTCGTCGGTGAGCTCGTAGAACGTCACGTCGGTCACATCGACAAAGGACAGGCTCTCGGCGGCATGCGGGGCGGCCGTATCGCCTGCCTTAACGATGCAGACGCCGGTTGCGACCTGGTGCGTGCGGCCCGAAAGCTCACGGAGCATGGTGCGCGCCTCGTCCTCGGTTGCCGGCTTGCCCAGAATCTTGCCGTCAAAGGTGACGATGGTGTCGGCCGCGACCGTCAGCTCATTGGGCTCGGCATGCTCGGCGGCAACGGCGGCGGCTTTTGCGCGTGCTAAGCGTTCAACGAGCGTAAGCGGGGCCTCGCCATCAAACGGCGTTTCGTCGATATCGGCAGGAATGATGCGAATGTCATAGCCCGCCTCGCGCATCAAGTCGATGCGGCGCGGTGATTGCGAAGCCAAAATCATAGCTGAATGCCCTCGGCAACCTTCTCGACGGCCTTGTCGCCGGCGAGCGTGCGCAGCAGCTCCAATGCAAAGGGGAGTGACTGTGCCATGCCGCTGGCTGTGATGATGTTGCCGTCTTGCGTGACCTTCTCGCCGGTATAGGCGCCTTCGGGGAAGCTTTTCTCAAAGCCAGGGAAGCACGTGGCATGGCGCCCCTCGAGCAGGTCGAGCTCGCCCAGGATAAACGGGGCGGCGCAGATGGCGGCGACGTGCTTGGTTGCGGCGAACTCGTGGACCACGTCGCAGACGCGCTGATCGGCGCGCAGGTTGGTAGCACCGGGTAGGCCGCCGGGCAGCACGACACAGTCGTATTCGTCAAAGTCGATCTCATCAAAGAGCGCATCGCAGGTCACGGGGATCTGCAGCGAACTTACGACCTCACGCGTGGGCATGATCGAGACGAGCGTGGCACGTACGCCGCCGCGACGCATGACATCGACCATGGTCAAGCATTCAATAGTTTCAAAGCCATCGGCGGCGAGAACGGCAACGCTGGGCATGAGGGTTCCTTTCATAGGCGGCATACAATTAGCCGTCTTATACCCCGAAGACCTCCGCTTGCCACGCTCGATTTCCCAATGATTTTTCTGAGCAATGATTAAGTGGCTAGTTGCGCTTAAGGTGGACGACGGTCTCGCAGTGGAAGGTTTGTGGGAACAGGTCGACTGGCGTGATCTTTACGGGGGAGAAGGTGCCTTCTTCGACAAAGCGTTTGAGATCGCGCGCCAGGGTGGCCGGGTCGCAGCTCACGTAGGCGACATCGCGAGCACTCGTGCTGGCGATAAGGTCGATCGCCTCGGGGGCGAGGCCTGCACGCGGCGGGTCGACCACCAAGACGTCGGCATCCTGGTCGGGGAACTCGCGCACCGCGTCTCCGCCAATGACGTCGACGTTATCGAGCTTGTTGATCTCCAGGTTACGGCGCAGGTCGCGCACGGCGGGGCCGTAGGCCTCGACGGCGGCGACAAAGTCGCAGCGGCGGGCGAGCGGCAGGGTAAAGGTGCCGGCACCGCAGTACAGGTCCACGGCAAGCTCGTCTTCCTGCGGGTCGAGCGCTTCCATGACAAGATCGATCAAAATCTCGGCACCCTTGGTGTTGACCTGGAAAAAAGACGGGGCAGACAAGCGCATCTGACCCTCGGCGATATTCTCGGTCCATGAGCCCTCTCCGGCGAGCATTTCGACCTTGGAGACACGACGGGCCTTCTTTTCGCCCTTGCTCATCACGCGCACGATGCTCGTGGGATGAGCGGCGTCCGCCAGCACGCGGGAGACCTGCGAGCGCGGAAAAGAGCCTGTGGGCGTCCAGAGTGCGACCTCGAGTGCCTTGGTGCGGCGCGATGCGCGAATGCCCACGCGTTCGAGCCCCAAGTCATGGCTGCCGCTTAGATAGTTGAGTGCGCCGACGACCGATTTGAGCGCCTTCGGGAAGCGCTTATCGAACAGCGGGCACGTATCGACGGTCACGATTTTGCTGGGGTCGACACCGTGCATGCCAAGGCGCACGCGACCGTTGACGACGGTCGGTTCGAGCTCGATTTTATTGCGGTAGCCCCAGTCGTCCTTGGTGTGGCAGATGGGCTGTACCAACTCATCGACCTGCTCAGGAGCGAACTTGCCGATGCGCTCGAGCGTGGAGCGCAGGTTTTGCTCCTTGGCGGCGAGCTGTGCCGTGCGTGAGAGATTGCCCCACGAGCAGCCGCCGCAGATGCCCACGAAGGGGCAGGGAGGCTGAATGCGATCGGGGCTTGGCTCCAGAATCTCGGTGGTGCGGGCACGCATGAACGACTTGCCGTCCTGTACGACCTCGGCCTCGACGGTGTCGCCTGCCACGGCGCCCTGCACAAAGACGGCCTTGCCGTTGTCGGCGTGCGCCAGCCCGTCGGCGCCGTAGGTCATCGATTCTATAGTGAGCTTCATATTCCTGCCTGTCATTCGCGTTGTTGTTCGCACCATGGTAGCAGGGAAAAGCGCCCCGCATCCGAGGCTTTCCTCAAATGCGGGGCGCTTCTACAAACTGCTTCTACAAACGACTATTTCGTCTTGCCGGTAATGAGCGTCTTAAGACCCAGGCCGATCAGGCCCAGGCCCATGCGCACGCGACCGGGGCGATGGCGCTCGATGGCCTTGGTCTTGCCAGCGGGCTTATCGCGACGGGCGCTCGTCTCGGGTGCGGGCTTGGTGACCTGCGTCTCGGGCCGAGGTGCAGGTGCAGGCTCGGGCTCAATGACGGTCGCCTGGACCTCTTGGACCTTGGGTGCTACTGGCTGCGGCTCGGCCTCGGGGGCAGGTTCCGCCTCAATGACGGGCTCGGGCGCGGCCTCGGCGTTGCGATAGGCACGCTCCAGTAGAGCTTCCTGCGAGTTGAAGGGTTTCTCACCCTCTGCACGCTCTACGGGGACCCAGGTGCCGTCGCTCGTGAGGCTGCGGGCCTTCACGTTGTCGCGCAGCTGCATGCCCATGTACTCGTGTACTAGGGCGCGGCAGGTGGGGTCGAGCACGGGGAAGGCGATCTCCACGCGGTGCTCGGTGTTGCGCGTCATCATGTCGGCCGAGCTCAGATAGATCATGTCCGAGTCCACGCCAAAGGCGTAAACGCGCGCATGCTCCAAAAAGCGTCCGACGATAGAACGGACATGCACGTTCTCGGTCTTGCCCGGAACACCGGGCTTGAGGCACGAGATACCGCGGATGATCATGTCCACGCGGACTCCTGCGCACGATGCCTCGGCGATTTTGTCGATGACCTCGCGGTCGGTCAGCGAGTTGAGCTTAAAGAACACGCGGGCGGGCTCGCCGGCAAGGGCGCGCTGGATCTCGCGATCCAGGCCGCGCATGATGAGCGGTTTCAGTCCGACGGGCGCCACACCCAGGAAGCGGTAGTCGCCGCGCAGGTTGCCCAGCGACAGATTGCGGAAGAACAGGTTGGCGTCTTCACCGATGCCGGGATGGGCGGTCATGAGCATAAAGTCGCTGTAGAGTTTGGCCGTCTTCTCGTTAAAGTTGCCGGTGCCCAAAAGCGTGAGACGGGTGAGCGCCATGCCCTCGCGATAGGTGAGCTGGCAGATCTTTGAGTGGCATTTAAAGCCCTCGGAACCATAGATGACGGTGCAGCCCGCCTCTTCCAGACGCTCGGCCCACTCGATGTTGTTCTGCTCGTCAAAGCGGGCACGAAGTTCCATGAGCACCGTGACCTCTTTGCCGTTCTCGGCAGCATCGATCAGCGATTCGCACAGGCGGCTCTGCTTGGCCACGCGGTAGAGCGTGATGCGCAGCGAGATGCACTCGGGGTCGTAGGCGGCCTCGTGCACCAGATCCAGGAAGGGGTTCATGGCCTCGTAGGGATAAAAGAGCAGCTTGTCGCCCTGCAGCACCTGTTCGCGGATGGAGCGGGTCATGTCGATGTTGGGGTTGGGCTGCGGCTTAAACGGCGTAAAGAGCAGCTCGTTGCGCAGGTGCTCGGGAATCTTGCCCTCAATGCCAAAGACGTAGCCCAGGTCGAGCGGGATATCGCAGGTAAAGACCGAGCGACGCGAGAGCTCGAGCGCCTTGCGGATAGTCTTGAGCGTCGCCTTCTCGAGCGACCCCGAGACGGCGAGCACTACCGGCTGCAGGCGCAGGCGCTTCTTGAGGATGCGCTTCATGTGCTGGCGGTAGTCCTCTTCCTCTTCGACGCCCTCGCCGTCCGGATCGATGTCGGCGTTGCGGGTGACGCGGATCAGCGCACGATCCAGCGGCTTATAGGAGCCAAAGCAGCTGTCCAGGCAGGCGAGAATGACGTCCTCGAGCAAGATGAAGGAGTAGGTGCCGGTGGGCGAGGGAATCTCGACCACGCGGTTCATCGAGGCGGGAATCTCGATAAGGCCCAGCAGGCTCTCCTCGTCGGTGGCGCCGTCCAGACCACAGGCCAGATAGAGCGCGCCGTTGCGCAGGTTGGGGAAGGGGTGGCGCGGATCGATGACCAGCGGCGAGATGACCGGCGACACGTAGGCCTGGAAGTAGCGGGTTACGAAGGTGCGCTCCTCGGGCGTAAGCGAATCGATGCGGGCGCGGTGAACGCCCAAGGTGTCGAGCTTGCCTTCGATGCTCTTAAAGATGGATTCCCAACGAGTAAGGAGCCCGGGCATTTCGGCCATGACAGCATCGACCTGTTCGGAGGCGGTCATATTGCTCTTGTTGTCGACAGGCTGTTTTTTGAGCTCTGCCAGATCGGACAGGCCGCCCACGCGCACCATGAGAAACTCGTCGAGGTTAGACTCGAAAATCGACACGAACTTTAGACGCTCGAACAGCGGAACGGTCTCATCGAAGGCTTCGTCGAGCACGCGGTTGTTAAAGCGCAGCCAGCTAAGCTCTCGGTTTTGCGTGTACGAGAAGTCGCGCGGCGGCTTGCGCAGCTTTGCAGCGGCTTGCTTCTTTTCGATTTTGCTCGGCATATGCATCTGTCCGTTCAGTCCCCGTAGGGGACGGTAGCCTAACTCTTATTCACTATTGTCTCAATTTAGTCGACCGCTGGCACGAACGTATCGCGTGAACGGTATCTTTACCTACTTCTTACGCTGACGAGTCATAGGACTGACGCCCTGCTCGTCTGCAAGCGGTCTATATCCTCACTCAACTGGTACGTAAGTGTGAATAAGAATGATGGATAGCTGAATATCATTGAATGCAGGCGGAAACGTAAACAAACATCATTTATATACATAAAACCGATTTAGCTATGCAATTCTGAATCAAAAGTTTAGAGACGCAATCGCAAATGGTTTTTAAGAAAAAAGAGCGTTTACCTTAGAAAAGTTACTTTAGAACGCCGAAGTACATCATGGGGGAATCACATGCGATATACCGTTCATCGCACTTTGTTGACCGTTCGGGGGCGAGGTGGAATTGCGGGTGGAATTTGGATATAACTAGAGCTGTCAGCAAGCAGTGCCCGTTACGGAAGGGCGCTGAGAGATTCGGCCGAAAGGCCCGAAAGAAAGGTAGGAGGCCATGACGAAAGGTCTGCACGTGCCTTCCGAGATCGGCAAGCTCAGGAAGGTCTGCCTGCACCGTCCCGGCGACGAGCTCCTCAACCTGCCGCCCGA
>CABUQW010000037.1 GCA_902493895.1 uncultured Collinsella sp.
ACTGATTTTGTTCGCATGCCGTCTTCACGGGTATCATGGTGAAAGCGATTTCAATGACAGGGGTGCTCGTGGTAAAGATGAAAGATGTGGCCGAGCTGGCGGGCGTTTCGAGCGCCGCCGTCTCGCGCTACCTCAACGGTGGATATATCTCGGCGGACAAGGCCGAGCGCATTAAGCAGGCAATCGAGTTGACCGGATACGTGCGATCCAGCCAGGCTCGCGCGCTGCGCACCGGTTCCACCAAGCTCATCGGCGTCATCGTACCTAAGATCAACTCGGAATCCGTAAGCCGCATTACCGCCGGTATTGGCCAAGTGCTTGGTCGCCGTGGCTACCAGATGCTGCTTGCCAATACCGACAACGCGGCCGATCGCGAGCTCGAATACCTCGATTTATTCCAAAACCACCCGGTCGATGGCATTGTGCTGGTGGCAACCATGATCACCGACGAGCACCGTCGCGCGATTGAATCGTGCCGCGTGCCCATTGTGTTGATCGGCCAACATGTCGAGGGCGCGGCGTGCGTCTATCATGACGATTACGAGGCCGCCTTTGAGCTGGGTCATGCGCTTGCGGGTCGCGTGGACGGCAAGATTGCCTATATTGGAGTTACCGAAGAGGACCGCGCGGCCGGTTATGACCGCCGTCGCGGTTTTGAGGCCGGCCTGCGCGCTGCGGGCAACCCGCTCGATTCCGCCTTGATTCGCCTGGGCTCGTTTACGCTCGACTCGGGCTATGGTGCGGCGCGTGAGCTGCTTTCCGTCGCTCCCGATGTTTCGTTTATCGCCTGCGCGACCGACACCATGGCGGCGGGCGCGCTGCGTGCCATCGATGAGGTTCGCGGCATGGGCGAGGGCATGCACCGCGTGAGCGGTTTCGGCGACAACGCGTTTTTGCGCGCGCTGACGGGCGGCATTCCCACCGTGCATTACGGCTACCTGACCAGCGGTGTCGAGGCGACCAATATGTTGCTCAACACGCTCGATGGCGCGGAAGGGGAGAACGGCCTAAAGACGCTCAAGCTCGGCCATCAGTTGATGAATGTCTAGGTCTTGATCGTGCCTGCCCGCCTTTGAGTCCCCCGTTTTTTGTCCCAAAACTACCATTCGCCGGCTTTTTCCTACCGTTCACCCTACTATGAAAACGATTACAGACATATGAAACTGAAAACGATTACAGTGTAAGTGTCAAAGATGGCCGGGTGCAGATGCTCCCGTTGGAGGAAAGGGAAGTCATGGACTACCGCAAATCAGCCCAAGAGGTGCTCGACAACATCGGTGGCGCCGACAACGTTATTTCGGCCGCACACTGCGCCACGCGTCTGCGCCTGGTGATTGCCGATAACGCCAAGGTCGACAAGGAGGCCCTCGAGAATATCGACGGCGCCAAGGGCGTCTTTGAGGCCCAGGGCCAGCTGCAGATTATCTTTGGCACCGGCACCGTCAATAAGGTGTACGACGAGTTCATCGCCCTCGGCGGTATCAATGCCGCCTCTAAGGCCGAGGTCAAGGAGGCCGCGGCACAGCAGCAGAACATCTTTATGCGTGCCATTAAGGTGCTCGGCGACGTCTTTGTCCCCATCATCCCCGCTATCGTGGCTTCGGGCCTGCTGCTGGGCATTATGAGCGCCCTCAACTTTATGGCCTCCAACGGCTTTATCGCGCTCGACACCAATAACTTTATTTATAAGATTGCCGATCTGGTCTCGGGAACGTCCTTTGGCATTCTGCAGATCCTAATCGGCTACTCCGCGGCTAAGGCCTTTGGCGCCAACCCGTATCTGGGCGCCGTCGTCGGTGGTGCGTTTATCAACTCCTCGCTGCAGAGCGCCTACACGGTTGCCTCCGAGGGCGTGCAGACCATGGTCACCGTTATTCCCGGTGTGTACAGCTTTGAGTGGGTCGGCTATCAGGGCCATGTGATCCCCATCGTTATCGCCTGCGCCATTCTGGCCTTCCTCGAGAAGCGCCTGCACAAGATCGTTCCCGAGATGTTCGACCTCTTTGTGACTCCGCTCGTCTCGGTGTTCGTGACCGTGCTCGTGACGCTCGTTGCCGTCGGCCCCATCTTTGTCTGGGCCGAGAACGCCATCCTCGGTCTGATCCAGGCCCTGCTGACCCTGCCCTTCGGCATCGGTTCCTTTATCGTCGGCCTGTTCTATGCTCCCACGGTCGTTACCGGTATCCACCAGATGTACACCGCCATCGACCTGGGCCAGCTTGCCCAGTACGGTGTGACCTATTGGCTGCCCATCGCCAGTGCCGCCAACATCGCCCAGGGTGGCGCCGCGCTCGCCGTTGCCTTTAAGACCCGCGATGCCAAGATCAAGGGCCTGGCGCTTCCTTCGGCCCTGTCCGCCTTCATGGGTATTACCGAGCCTGCCATCTTTGGTGTGAACCTGCGCTTCTTTAAGCCCTTCATCGCCGGCTGCATCGGCGGCGGTTGCGGTGCCCTGGCCTGCGCACTCACCTCGCTTGCTGCTTCCGGCACCGGCGTTACTGGCATCTTCGGTATCCTGCTGTGCCTGGCCCAGCCCGTGCAGTACACGATCATGTTTGCGGTCGCCGCGCTGGTTTCCTTTGCCGTCTCGTTTGTCCTGTACAGGGACGAGCCCAAGGCTTCCGAGCAGGCCTAAGAGCTTTTGATTGAGGGGCGCCCGCGGGTTGTATGCTCGCGGGCGTTTCCCGTATCTGGTGTCGATCTCTGGCGCCTTGTTACTTTCGATCCGTTAGGACTTTGATATGTCTAATGCACTTGGCCGCGACCTTGCAAAGCTGGTCGCCGCTGTTGACGCCGCCGCCACTGAGTGCGGTCATGGCGCGTATGGCCAACGCTTCCATATTATGCCGCCGGCGGGCTGGCTCAACGACCCCAACGGTCTCTGCCAGGCGGGTGGCGTGTTCCATGCCTATTTTCAGTATGCGCCGTTTGATGTCGAGGGCGGTGTAAAGGCCTGGGGCCATGCGACGAGTCGCGATCTTATGACGTGGGACTACGTTGGCGCCCCGCTGCTGCCCGACGAGCCGTTCGATTGCCACGGCGTGTATTCGGGCTCCGCGCTTGCCGAGGACGGTCGCATTCGCGTACTTTATACGGGCAACGTTAAGCTTTCCGATTCGGACGGGACGTACGACTACGTCAATACCGGCCGCCGCGCTGATACCGTCTATGTGGAGAGCGTTGATGGCCTTGCCGGTCGGGAGTTCAGCCAAAAGCGTGTGGTGCTGGCGTCCGAGGATTATCCCGAGGATTTGACCTGCCATGTGCGCGATCCCAAGGTGTGGCGTGACGCGGACGGGCGCTATCACATGGTGCTGGGCGCGCGTCGTCGCGTGGATGGGCCGCATATCGAGAGCCGTTTTTGTGCGATGCACGGCGAGGGTGCCGGGCGCGATGTGGGCGAGATCCTGGTGTATGGCTCGCCCGATATGCTGAGCTGGGAGCTCGAGAATCGCGTGTCTACGCCCGAGCGCTTTGGCTTTATGTGGGAATGCCCGGGATACCTTGAGCTTGAGGTGGATGGCGGTGTGCCGGCAAGGTTTCTGTCTTTCTCTCCCCAGGGGCTCGAGGGCGGTCGTTGGAACCGCGGCAACGTATACGCCGCTGGCTACATGCCTGTAACGGGTGACATCACCGGTGGTGACGGTGCCTATGAACTGGGCGAGTTCCGCCTGTGGGACGCTGGTTTTGACTTCTATGCTCCGCAGGAGTTCACGGCCGAGGACGGTCGCCATATTCTAATCGGCTGGATGGGCATGCCCGATGAGCCGACCTATGGCAACGCGCCTACCGTGGCGTGCGGCTGGCAGCACTGCATGACGGTGCCGCGTGAGCTTACAGCCGGTGCCGGCGGCGTAGTGCTGCAGCAGCCGGCGCGCGAGATTGAGCTCCATTATGCCTCGGTTCGTGTGGGGGAGGGCTCGTTGGGGGTTGCCGGCGATACCTGCTTTGACGTTGTTGTTGACGGTGTCGACGGCGCGTTTACCGCGACCGTTGATGGCGAGCTAAAGCTGGCGCTTGTGCCCGCTGGGGACGAACTGCCCTCGCGCTTTGAGATGCGATTTACCGATGGGGGTCGCGCTTCTGCCGGCTGCGGTCGTACCATGCGCTGGGAGTCCATCGACGAGGTCCGTAATGTGCGCATTGTTGGTGATGTCTCGTCGGTCGAGGTGTTTGTGAATGATGGCGCGCTCGTGTTTTCGACGCGCATCTATCCCGAGGCCTATGGCGTGACCGTTGACGCTCCGGGTGCGAGCGTGAACTATCACACGCTCAACATCTAGGCGTTTCGTCGCATATCGGCGCTATACTGCAGCCGTTGCCCACGATGAGGGGAACACCCGCATCGTGGGTTTTTGCTTTGAAGGGACGGTACCGCATGGGCGTACAGCAGCTAGAAGAGGCCTGGGCTTTGAGGACCGGCGCGCGTGAAGCGCGGTTGTTCGCGGCCTCGCATGTGCCAGCAGCGTTGTCGCAATTGGGGATTGTGCGCCCCGGTGACCGCCTGGTGGCCTTTGCGGATGACTTTGCCGAAGCCTTTGCGCGCGGCTTTGATGCCTGCGACGTGGCTATGGTGGGCTCACCGTCCGCCGATGCGCTTGCTGCCGCATCCAAGGGCTTTGATGCTTCATTTGATGCCGAAGGGCCGCATCTGTGGTGGTTCGTCAACTCCATCGGCGGGTTTGGTCTGCGTGTGCCCGACCTTCGCGCTCTTGGCCGCGCGGCTCGTGAGGCCCGCGCGCTGCTTGTTGTGGACAACACCGTGGCGTCGGCTTTTGGCTGCAATCCGCTGCGGCTGGGTGCTGTGCTGTCGCTTGAGGCGCTCGATCGCGTGAGCGCCGGCAAGGCTCCGCGCAAGCTCGTTGCCGCTTCGGTGGCGCGCTCGCAGCTCAAACGCCATCGCGTGGATGCCGCGGCTGAGTGCGCGCACGTATTGTTTGCAGGCTGCGGTGCGTCGGCGCTCGACCTTTTTGCCGAGGAGACCGACGTGCTGGAGCGTGGGCTTTCCTCGCTTAACGTCCGCATGCAGGCGCATTTCGACCGCGCCCGTGCGCTGGCCGAGTATCTGGCCGCCAACGAGATGGTGCGCAACGTTCGCTATCCCGGGCTGAGTTCGCATCCCGACCATGCGGCTGCAACGGGAATCCTCGAGCACGGCTTTGGCCCAGCAGTTGAATTTGACCTTATCGAGCGTAGCGCAGGTGATCTTTTCGACGCTTTGCCGGGGGAGTTCCGCACATCGCCGGCCGGCGGCGCAACGACGCGCCTTTCGGCCCCATGCGGCAAGCAGGGGAACACCATCCGCCTCTTCGCCGGCGCCGACGACCCTCTGGTTGTAGCGTCCACCCTAGATAATGCCCTTCGCAACTAGCTAAATCATCCTCGACTCCATAAGTTGCGGTGAAATAGGGATTGATTTACGGCTTTAACCGCATAAACAGTCCCTATTTCACCGCAACTTATGAGAAGGGGTTGTGTGGCTATAAGGCCCCGTCCCAAATGGCTACTCTTTGATGCTGGCGATGAGGGCGTCGGCTTTGGAGGCGATGATGTCGTTGATTTCTGCCTGCAGGGTTTCGTAGACTTCGATGGCTCGCTCTCCGGCGGGGGTGAGCGTGGATCCGCGGGCGCCGTCGCGCTCGATGAGCTTGCAGCCCAGCTGGCCTTCGGCTTCGTTCACAATGCGCCAGGCCTTGGAATATGCCATGCCCATGCTCTTGGCGGCACGGTTGAGCGAGTGCTCGCGGGCAATCCCCTGCAGCAGCAAGACGCAGCCGTGGCCGAAGACGCCCGGCAGATCCTTGTCGCACGCTTGAATGACCAACTTTGCCGTCGTCTTGTACTTCATATGCTCCACGTCTCCCCGCTAAAGTGTTTGCTGGGCAAACGCAAAGCCTGCGTCAAACCCTCGTGTGCTCTTCTTAAATCATGCATTGTAGCAGTCAAAGTGCGTTAAGATACTTCCCCAGTATTGGGCGCCCAAGGTTGGGCTGGGTCCTACGAGGCCTGCAGCCGACCGGTCGCATGGAAAAAGGAGAAACATGGCTACGTTCTTTCCCGGTGAGTCCCACACGTTTTCGGAGTATCTGCTGGTCCCTGGTTACTCGTCCTCGCAGTGCATCCCCAACAACGTCTCTCTTAAGACGCCGCTGACCCGCTTTAAGCGCGGTGAGAAACCGGCAATCACCCTGAACATCCCCATGGTTTCCGCCATCATGCAGTCCGTCTCGGGCGTCGACATGGGTGTCGCGCTCGCTACCGAGGGTGGCCTGTCCTTCATTTACGGTTCCCAAAGCGCCGAGTCCGAGGCTGCTATGGTCAAGGCCGTCAAGGATCACAAGGCGGGCTTCGTTCAGTCCGATTCCACACTGACCCCCGACATGACCATGGAGCAGGTCATTGAGCTCAAGGAGAAGACCGGCCACTCCACCATGCCGGTTACCGACGACGGCACTCCCAAGGGCAAGCTCCTGGGCATCGTCACCAGCCGTGACTATCGCCCCAGTCGCGATGACCACCAGACGAAGGTCTCCGAGTTCATGACCCCGCGTGAGCAGCTCATCGTGGGCGACAAGAACATCAGCCTCAAGGTTGCCAACGACGTCATCTGGGACAACAAGCTCAACGCCCTGCCCATCGTCGACGACAACGATCACCTGATGGGAATCGTCTTCCGCAAGGACTATGACAGCCACAAGACCAACCCCAACGAGCTGCTCGACGGCGACAAGCGCTACATGGTCGGCGCCGGTATCAACACCCGCGACTATGCCGAGCGCGTGCCGCTGCTCATCGAGGCCGGCGCCGATGTCCTGTGCATCGACTCCTCCGAGGGCTTCAGCGAGTGGCAGAAGCGCACCATCGAGTGGATTCGCGCCAACTACGGTGAGGACGTCAAGGTCGGTGCCGGTAACGTCGTCGACGCCGAGGGCTTCCGCTTCCTGGCAGACTGCGGTGCCGACTTCATCAAGGTCGGTATCGGCGGCGGTTCCATCTGCATCACCCGTGAGACCAAGGGTATCGGTCGTGGCCAGGCCACCGCGCTGATCGACGTCTGTCGCGCTCGCGACGAGTACTACGAGGAGACCGGCGTCTACGTGCCCGTGTGCTCCGACGGCGGCATCGTCTACGACTACCACATGACGCTCGCCCTTGCCATGGGCGCCGACTTTATGATGCTGGGCCGCTACTTCGCCCGCTTTGATGAGAGCCCGACTGAGCGCGTCAACGTGAACGGTCAGTACATGAAGGAGTACTGGGGCGAGGGTTCTGCGCGTGCCCGCAACTGGCAGCGCTACGACCTGGGCGGCGCCGCGAAGCTCAGCTTCGTCGAGGGCGTCGACTCCTATGTTCCCTATGCCGGCTCCCTCAAGGACGGCGTGGGCGGCACGCTCTACAAGGTCAAGTCCACGATGTGCAACTGCGGTGCCCTCTCGATCCCCGAGCTTCAGGAAAAGGCACGCCTGACCCTGGTGAGCTCGACCTCGATCGTCGAAGGCGGCGCCCACGACGTAGTCGTCAAGGACTCTCAGCAGAGCGTTTCCTACCGCTAAGCGGCTTTCCCAAGCACCGCACCTTGCCGTTCAAACCGTCGCTCGCGTACCAAAGTACGCGTCGCTCCTCTTTCACGGCAATCTGCGGTACTTGGAAAACCCGACCATGCTTGGGCGGGTGACAATTAGTGGTTGATTCAAAACCACGTTATTTAGATAAAGCGAGATGCCCGCAAGTCGCAGGCATCTCGCTTGTCGTATTTGCTATCATCAGTCAAGTTAACCTTAGGGTCGGGTGGCTTGGCTTTGTTCGCTACAAGTTCCGCACGCAAAGAAGAGCACTTAATGTGCTCTTCGTCTTGCGCAGGACTGTCCGCAGTAGCAAATAAAGCCAAGCCACCCGACCCCAGCTAAGATTAAAGGAGCTGATATGTGCGATTGCACAGATCATAAGGACGAGATCCCTGCCTACGACGCGCAGGCCATTGAGTCCAAGTGGATGAAGGCCTGGGAGGATTCCAACCTCTTTGCCGTCGACACCGACGACAGCAAGCCCAAGAAGTACGTGCTCGAGATGTTCCCGTATCCGTCGGGCGACCTGCATATGGGCCACGCGCGCAACTATACCATCGGCGATGCCATGGCCCGTCAGGCCCGCATGCGCGGTTACGACGTGCTGCACCCCATCGGCTTTGACGCCTTTGGCCTGCCTGCCGAGAACGCCGCTATCAAGCACAACACGCAGGCTGCTGCCTGGACGTATAAGAACATGGACCAGGCGCTCGCTACGATGAAGCGCATGGGCTTCTCCTACGATCTGGATCGCATGGTCAAGACCTGCAGCCCCGACTACTACCGCTGGGGTCAGTGGATCTTTGAGAAGCTGTGGGAAAAGGGCCTGGTCTACCGCAAGAAGAACCCGGTCAACTGGTGTCCTAACTGCAAGACCGTTCTGGCCAACGAGCAGGTCACCGAGGGTAAGTGCTGGCGCTGCGGCACCGAGCCCGAGAAGCGCGACCTGGAGCAGTGGTACTTCAAGATCACCGAGTACTCCCAGGAGCTGCTCGACGACCTGGAGAAGCTCCCCGGCTGGCCCGAGCGCGTCAAGCAGATGCAGGCCAACTGGATCGGTCGCTCCGAGGGCGCCGAGGTCGACTTTACCCTTTGCGACCAGGATGGCGAGCCCATCGAGGGCGATGAGGGCAAGATCACCGTCTTCACCACGCGTGCCGATACCCTTTTTGGCGTCTCCTTCTTTGTCCTGGCGCCCGAGTACGCCGGCCTGCACGAGCTCGTCGAGGGTACGGAGTACGAGGAGGCCGTCACCAAGATCGTCGAGGACTCCAAGCATATCTCTGCCGTCGAGCGTGCCCAAGGCACCCTCGAGAAGCACGGTGCCTTCACGGGCCGCTATGTGGTAAATCCCGTCAACGGCGAGAAGGTCCCCGTGTGGGTTGCCGATTATGTCGTTGCCGACTACGGCACCGGTGCCGTCATGGCCGTTCCCTGCGGCGACCATCGCGATTTTGAGTTCGCCCGCAAGTACGACCTGCCGATCGTACCGATCATCCTGGACGATGACGATCGCGCTGCCGTCGAGGCCAGCGGCGAGACCATCGATACCTTCCATGCCGAGACCGTCGACTGGGATTGCGCCCACGCTGCCGAGGGCACGCTCGTCCAGTCCGGCAAGTACACCGGCATGCGCGGCGGTAAGCACTCCGAGGGCGAGGCTGCGATCGTGGCCGACCTCGAGGCCATGGGCTGCGGTCGTCGCAAGGTCGAGTTCCGTCTGCGCGACTGGCTCATTTCCCGTCAGCGCTATTGGGGCAACCCCATCCCGGCCATCCACTGCGAGCACTGCGGTATCGTGCCCGTGCCCGAGGATCAGCTGCCGGTGACGCTGCCCGAGAACCTGGACCTGGGCGCCGGCGAAACCCTTGCCGAGTGCAAGGACTTCTACGAGACCACCTGCCCGGTCTGCGGCCGCCCGGCCAAGCGCGAGACCGATACCATGGATACCTTTACCTGCTCCAGCTGGTATTACCTGCGCTATACCGACCCGCACAACACCGAGCTGCCCTTCTCCCGCGAGGCGGCAGACCGTTGGATGCCCGTCGATAACTACATCGGCGGCATCGAGCACGCTATTCTGCACCTGCTCTACAGCCGCTTCTTTACCAAGGCCCTGCGCGACCTGGGCCTGCTGAGCGTGGACGAGCCCTTCACCAACCTGCTGTGCCAGGGCATGGTCAAGGACGAGAACGGCGACACCATGTCCAAGTCCAAGGGCAATGTCGTGCCCCCGAGCTCGGTCATCGAGCCCTACGGTGCCGACACCATGCGTTTGGCGATCCTGTTTATCGCCCCGCCCGAGAAGGACTTCGACTGGGATCCCAAGGCCGTCGAGGGCGCCAACCGCTTTATCAAGCGCGCCTGGCGTATCGTTTGGCAGCTCGTCCAGTCTGGCGACGCCAACGTGGCCTTCGACAAGTCCGCGCTCGACGAGTTTGCGATGAAGCTCTATCGCGAGCGTCACCGCACCATCGCCAAGTGCACCGAGGACTTCGATCGCGGCCAGTTCAACACCGCGATCTCGGCCGTCATGGAGCTCGTCAACGCGGCGAGCGCCTACCTCAACGACACCGAGGGTACCGCCCGCGACAAGGCGCTGTGTTACGGCGTGGCTAAGGATATCGTGAGCGTCCTTGCCCCCATTTGCCCGTTCTGGGCCGATGAGCTGTGGCACGAGGCGCTCGGCTGCGAGGGCAACGCCTACACCGCCGCCTGGCCCGAGTTCGACCTGGCCGAGTCCGTTGAGGACACGGTGCAGATCGTGGTCCAGGTGCTCGGTAAGGTCCGCGGCCGCGTCGACGTTGCCCGCGATGCCTCCAACGAGGAGATGCAGGCTGCCGCCGAGGCCGCCGTCGCCAAGTGGCTCGAGGGCAAGACGGTCGTCAAGGCCATCTGCGTGCCCGGCAAGCTGGTCAACTTGGTGGTCAAGTAAGCGCTGCGCGCTTAGCTGACGCATAAAAGACGAGGGGCGATCCGGTTGGGTCGTCCCTCGTTTTTCATGTACCTGCCCTGATGTCTGCGGTCAATTGTCCTATTCTTGTGGAGAAGCTGTGCGCACGCTGACCTGCAGGTTCGTACTGTGCTTGCACGTTTCCGCAGCTATTGGTATAGTTTGCTTGCAAATGAAGTTGTAATTGAAAGAAGTGGGGTTTCGGCCCCGCTTCTTTTTTGTATGGATGGAGGTGCCGCAATGGTCAAGACCAAGACCGAGCATGCGATCATCGACGCGCTCGAGGCCGTCGCTCCCCAGCACGATATCGACATCGTCGACGTCGAGCTCGTGGGTGCCACCAAGGCCCCCTGCGTGCGTGTGCGTATCGAGGGTGCCGAGGGTCAGAGCCTGTCGCTCAACGACGTCACGGCCAACACCAAGTGGGTCGGCGATGTGATTGAGGAGCTCGACCCCATCTCTTCGAGCTATACGCTTGAGGTGTCGAGCCCGGGTATGGCGCGCCCGCTGCGCCGCCCGTGCGACTTTGCCCGCTTTGTGGGCGAGAACTGCGAGCTCACCTCCACCGCCACCGAGGGCCGTCGCAAGTACGCCGGCAAGATTGCCGCCGCCACCGAGGCGAACGTGACCCTCGAGCTCGAGGACGGCGAGTCCGTCACCCTCGATTTCTCTGATGTTAAAAAGTGCAAGTTGAAGCCCACCTACGACTTCAAGCCCGCGAAGGAAGGAAAGTAAGATGGCAGCATCCGACATGATGTCCGCCCTGATGGAGCTTTGCCAGGAGAAGCACATCGACCAGCTCTACCTGATCGACCGCCTGGAGCAGTCGCTCGCCAAGAGCTATGCCGAGATCCTGCATCTTGAGTGGGGCGCCAAGGTGACCATCGACCGCACCACCGGCAAGATCTACGTCTACCGCCTGGAGCCGATCGACGATTCCATGGACGAGGAGGGCAACTTCACCGAGTTCGAGGAGATCGACGTTACCCCCAAGAACACGAGCCGCATCGCTGCCCAGCACGCCAAGGCCGAGATCAACGCTATCGTGCGTAACTCCGCCCGCGAGCAGATCTACGAGGAGTTCTCCGGCCGCATCGGTGACCTCATCAGCGGTACCGTGCTGCAGTCCACTCCCGACTTTACGATCGTTAAGATCCGCGAGGGCGTCGAGGCCGAGCTTCCGCACTTCGACCAGCGCCGTTACGAGAACGAGCGCAACGAGCGTCCGATGGGCGAGCGCTACCTGCACAATCAGCACATCAAGGCCGTGATCATCGACGTTCGCGACCCCAACTCCAACCTGCAGCCGGTTCGTGGCGAGCACAGCCGTCCGCCGATTGTCATCTCCCGTACCCACCCCGAGCTCATGCGTCGTCTGTTTGAGCAGGAGGTGCCCGAGATCTATGAGGGCACCGTCCAGATCAAGTCGATCGCCCGCGAGCCCGGCCAGCGCTCCAAGGTCGCCGTCCACTCGCTCGACGACCGTCTGGATCCCGTGGGCGCCTGCGTCGGCCCCAAGGGCAGCCGTGTTCGCGCTGTCGTGGGCGAGCTCCGTGGCGAGCGCGTCGACGTCATCCTTTGGGATGCCGATCCTGCCGTCTACGTTGCCAACGCCCTTTCGCCTGCCAAGGTCATCCGCGTCCTCATCGACGAGGAGAAGGCTTACGCCGGTGTCATCGTGCCCGACGACCAGCTGTCCCTCGCCATCGGCAAGGAGGGCCAGAACGCCCGCCTCGCCGCGCGCCTGACCGGCTGGCACATCGACATCAAGTCCGAGACCCTTGCCGCCGACATCCTCAAGAACGTTCCCGTTCACGAGGAGCCCGCCGCCGACCTGATCGGTGACGAGGAGGACGAGGACGTCCGCCGCTGCGAGTATGTGTCCGAGGACGGCATCCAGTGCCGCAACCAGGCTCGTCCCGGCTCCCGTTTCTGCGGTGTCCACGACACCGACGCCTTCGATGATGCGGAGGACCTGATCTAGCGCGCGGTCGCGCCGGGCGGGTCCCGGCGCGTCTCCCACGCTCGTTCAGTCTCTAGGCACCCAAGGTGCCAGAAAGGGTAGGTGAAGTCATATGGCAAAAGTCCGTGTGTCCACCCTGGCCAAAGAGTTCGGCATGACCTCCAAGGAACTGATGGGTCATCTCGCCGATATGAAGATTCCCGCTAAGTCCGCTTCCTCCACCTTGGAGGACGCTTATGTCGCCATGGTCCGCAAGCAGCTCGCCTCGGTGATCGAGGCCCGCGCCCAGGAAGTCGAGGCCGCCAAGCAGGCCGAGGAGCAGGCAGCTGCCGCCGAGGAGGCCGCTCGCGCCGCCGAGGCCGAGCGCGAGCGCATCGCCGCCGAGAAGGCCCGCG
This sequence comes from uncultured Collinsella sp., assembly GCA_902493895.1. Taxonomy (GTDB): domain Bacteria; phylum Actinomycetota; class Coriobacteriia; order Coriobacteriales; family Coriobacteriaceae; genus Collinsella. The sequence continues at coordinate 12,877 of CABUQW010000037.1, forward strand.
AGGAGGAGCGTCGCCAGTTTGCCGCAGCCCAGGCTGCCGAGGAGGCTGCCCGCGCCGAGGCCGAGGCCAAGAAGAAGGCCGAGCAGGAGCGCCTTGCCCGCGAGAAGGAGGAGGCTGCCCGCGAGGCCCAGCGCCGCGCCGTTCCCGCTTCCGACTCCGGTTCGCGTTTCCGTTCGCTGCTCGACCAGATCGCCGCACAGGAGACCGTGCTCAAGGAGAAGAAGGACGCCGAGGACAAGGCCAAGGCCGAGCGCGCCGCAGAGCGCGGTAACCGTCGTGGCGGCAACAATGACCGCCGCGGTGGCCGTCGTAGCGATCGCAACGCCTCCGACAACAACTCCGAGCGCAACGCCTCCGAGAGCCGTCCGCACAGCCATCGCACCAACGCCAGCAACAACGTCGCTGCCGGCATGGACTTCCCCAACCCCGATAAGCAGGGCAAGGGCAAGAAGCGCAAGGGCGGTCACAACAACGAAGAGGACCACTACAGCCGTATGGCTCGCGAGGCCGAGGAGTACAGCCGCGAGAAGGTGCTCGAGGAGGCTCGTGCTGCCGTCGAGGAGGCCTCTCGCGAGTCCACCGGTCGCCGCAAGAAGCGCAAGGAGAAGCGCGAGCGCGAGGCTGCCAAGGCGCAGGAGGAGCGCAAGATAGAGGAGGCGCTGGCCCAGGGCGTGAACCCCGAGGACCTCGATGCCATCAAGGTCTCCCAGGGCGTTACCGTCCAGGAGCTTGCCGAGGCGCTCGACGTTCCGGCCAACGACATCATCAAGCGCCTGTTCCTGCTTGGTACGCCGCTCACCATGACGCAGTCCATGTCCGACGACCTCGTCGAGCTCGTCGCCGACGACCTGGGCCGCCAGATCAAGATCATCACCCCCGAGGAGGAGAACACCTTCTCGTTCTACGACGATCCCGCCGACCTTAAGCCGCGCGCCCCGGTCGTCACCGTCATGGGCCATGTCGACCACGGCAAGACGTCGCTGCTCGACGCCATCCGTCACACCGGCGTTGCTGCCGGCGAGGCGGGCGGCATTACGCAGGCCATCGGCGCTTCGCAGGTCATGATCAACGACCGCAAGATCACCTTTATCGATACCCCGGGTCACGCCACCTTTACGGCTATGCGTGCCCGTGGCGCCAAGGTGACCGACATCGTCATCCTGATCGTCGCCGCCGACGACGGCGTCATGCCCCAGACGGTCGAGTCTATTAACCACGCCAAGGCTGCCGGCGTACCCATCGTCGTTGCCGTCAACAAGATAGATAAGCCGGGCGCCAACCCCGACCGTGTGCGTCAGGAGCTCACCGAGTACGGAGTCATCCCCGAGGAGTGGGGCGGACAGAACATGTTCGTCAACATCTCGGCCAAGCAGAAGATCGGTATCGACGAACTTCTGGAGACCGTGCTGCTCCAGGCCGACGTGCTCGAGCTCAAGGCCAACCCGGACACCTTTGCCTCCGGCAACGTCCTCGAGGCCAAGCTCGACAAGGGCCGTGGCTCGGTCGCTACCGTGCTCGTGACCCGCGGTACCTTGCACGTGGGCGATACGCTGGTCGCCGGCCTTACCTACGGCCGCGTCCGCGCCATGCTCGACCCCAAGGGCCGCGCCGTCACCGAGGCCGGTCCCTCCGACGCCGTCGAGATTTTGGGCCTGCAGTCCGTGCCCAACGCCGGCGATGAGTTCCGCGTGTTCGAGGACGAGCGCGAGGCGCGTGCGCTGGCCGACGAGCGTTCGCTCAAGGCCCGTATCGAGGAGCAGAGCCGCGTCAAGCACGTCACGCTCGAGAACCTCTTCGAGACCATCGCCGACGCCGAGGTCAAGGAGCTCAACCTGATCATCAAGGCCGACGTCCAGGGTTCCATCGAGGCTCTTCAGGACTCGCTCGACAAGATGGATCAGTCCGAGGTCCGCATCAACACGATCCACTCCGCTGTCGGCGCCATCAACGAGACCGACGTCGTCCTGGCCGACGCCTCCAACGCCATCATCATCGGCTTTGGCGTCCGTCCCGACGGTAAGGCCCGCTCCGCTGCCGAGCGCGAGGGCGTCGAGATCCGTTGCTACGACGTTATCTACAAGTGCCTCGAGGAGCTCGACGCCGCCCGTATCGGCATGCTCAAGCCCACCGAGGTCGAGGTCGCCACGGGTACCGCGACCGTCCTGGACACCTTCAAGGTGCCCAAAGTCGGTATCGCCGCCGGTGTCCGCGTCGAGGAGGGCGAGATCGCCGCGACCGATTCCGTGCGTCTGGTGCGCGACGGTATCGTGGTCTTCAACGGCAAGATCGCCTCGATGCGCCACTACAAGGACGAGGCCAAGAGCCTCAAGAGCGGTTCCGAGGGCGGCATTGGCCTGGAGAACTTCCAGGACATCAAGCCCGGCGACCAGATCGAGGGTTACCGCATCGACCAGGTTGCCCGTACCGAGTAGGGGGTAGCGCTATGAAGCAAACGCAGGCAACCCGCCGTCTGGGCGAGCAGCTTCGCGAGAAGCTTGGTTATATCCTGCTCTTTGAGGTTTCCGATCCGCGTCTCGACCTGGTTACTTTGACCGCGGTCGAGGTCGCGGTGGACCGTTCGTTCGCGCGTGTGTACGTGTCGTGCGATGCGAGCCGCTACGACGAGGTCATGGAGGCGCTCGCAAGCGCCAAGGGCCGCATTCGTAGCCTGTTGGCTCGCTCGCTCGATTGGCGTGTCACGCCCGAGCTCGATTTTCGCATCGATCGCTCGACCGATGAGGCCGAGCGCATCACGCGTGCGCTGGAAAACGTTCCCGCCACGCTTGCGATCGAAAAGGACGAGGACGGCTATCCGATAGCGGATGCCGCCCAGGAGGCAGCTTTAGATGACTAATTCCGCCGACCTCGCCTCGTGCGAGTCTGCAGATATTCAGCGACGCATCCTCGAGCTCATCGAGGGTGCGTCCTCCATTGCGATTTCGGGACATACTTCTCCCGATGGCGATGCCTTGGGCTCCGTATTGGGTCTGGGCCTTTCGCTCATGAAGTTTTTCCCCAACAAGGACATTGCCCTGCTGCTGGCAGACGATGACCCGGTTCCGCGCATCTACCGCTTTATGGAGGGTGCCGACCGTCTGGTGCCGGCATCTGCGTATACCGGCAATCCGGACCTGTTCATCTCGGTGGACGTGCCGGTCGTCGAGCGCCTCAATAATTCCGCCGAGGTGCTTCGTCGCTCCAAGCATGTGGTGTGCTTCGATCACCATCCTGCGCGCGAGGAGTTTGCCGAGCTGAGCCTGAGGCGCGTCGATGCCGCGGCCTGCGCCATGATCATCGACCGCTTCTTGGACAATTGCGGCATTGTCGCACGTGATGGCGTTGCGACCTGCCTGCTGTGTGGCTTGGTTACCGATACCGGCCGTTTTCAGTACCAAAACGCCGATGCCGCCGCGTTCCATGCAGCCTCGCGCCTGGTGGCGCACGGTGCCGATCCGGCGCGCGTTGCGCTCGAGGTCTACCAGAGCATGCGCGTTGAGTTTTTGCACCTCAAGTCCATTGTCATGGGTCGCATTAAGACGGTCGCGCATGGGCGCGTGGCGTATAGCTATGCCTACCAGAGCGACCTTGAAGCCTGCGGCGTCACCTCGGACGAGTGCGACGGCCTGGTCGATGTGGTGCGTTCGGTGATGGGCGTCGAGGTCTGCATGTTCTTAAAGGGCATTGAGGGCGATACCAAGGTGCGTGGCAACCTGCGCTCCAAGGGCGACCTCGATGTGTCCGAGATTGCTGCCAATTTTGGCGGTGGCGGGCATCATGCCGCCGCCGGCTTTTCCAACAACGGAACAATTCTCGAGACGCTCACCGTGGCACTTCCCATGCTGGCCGAGCTGGTAGGGGAGGATCCCGCTTCGGTGACCGTCGAGCTTTAACTTTTTGGATGGTACATGGCTCGTCGTACGCCTTCACAACTGAATATGCTGCTCGCTGTCGATAAGCCGGTGGGCTGCACGTCCCACGATGTGGTCTCGCAATGCCGACGCGCCCTCCATGAGCGGCGTGTCGGCCATGCCGGCACGCTCGACCCCATGGCATCTGGCGTCATGGTGGTGGGTGTGGGCCAGGCCACCCGTCTGCTGGGCATGCTCACGCTCGATACCAAAAGCTACGTCGCCGATATTTCGTTTGGCGCCGAGACCAATACCGATGATGCGGAGGGCGAGGCGGTCCGCACGGTGGCTGTTGCCAACGAGCTCCGCGATCCTGCCTATGCTCGTGAGCGCTTGGCCGCCATGCTGGGCCCGCAGATGCAGGTGCCGCCGGCGTTTTCTGCTATCTCGGTCAATGGCGTTCGCGCCTACAAGTCTGCTCGCGAGGGCAATGCGGTGGACCTACCTCCGCGCCCCGTCGAGGTCTATGCCGCCGACCTGATTGCCGTGGGCGGCGAAGGTGATACGTGTGTGTGGACCGTGGCGTTCTCGGTGAGCAAGGGCACCTATATCCGTGCGCTCGCTCGCGACCTGGGCCGCGCTTGCGATAGCGCCGCGCATATTTCCGCACTTCGTCGCACCGCATCTGGTGTTGTTTCCATTGGCGCCTGTCATGCGGTGGAGGAGCTTTCTCCCGAGTCCGCCGCTGGCTTTGCCCTGGATCCCATTGCGGCCTTGGGCGCCATGCGTGTTGACTTGCCGGGCAATCTTGCCGACGACCTGCTCTGCGGCCGTCGCATTCCCGTTGAGCGTGCGCTTGCCGATTTCGATGTCTCGAAGGCGCTGTTTGCGCTGGTGCTCGATGGGGGACTCAAGGCGCTCGCCCGCATTGAGAGTGGCCGCTTTGTTATGGAGCACGTGTTTCCGCAGGCAATCGGCGGTGTTCGATGATGTTGTCCGCTCATGAGCTCGCGCGTGTCTTTTTCGCGGGCGAGTCGGACGAGGCTCGCATCGTTGCTGCCGATACGTTTGATGAGTGTGAGCACTTGGGTGCCGCATCGATTGCCATCGGCGTGTTCGACGGCGTTCACCGTGGACACCAGGAGCTCATTGCGGCGCTTGTCCGGGATGCCCGTGCCCATGGCTGCAAGGCGGTAGTAGTTACCTTCGATCCCGACCCGGACGTCGTGGTGAGCCCTTCGCCCGCTCAAAAACTGATGACGACGGCCGACCGTCTGCATGCCTTGGCTCAGACCGGGGTCGATGCGGTGGTGGCCGTTCCCTTTACGTCTGAGGTTGCGGCGCTTGACCATGTTGATTTTCTCTCGCTGGTGTCGCGTCTGGTCGACATTCGATCGATTCGCGTTGGCAGTGACTTTAGGCTGGGTCGTGGCGGTGCTTCTGGTGTTGCCGAGATGCGCTCCTGGGGTTCCGAGCACGGCGTTGACGTGTATGGTCACGACCTGCTTTGCGAGGGCGGTGAGGCCATTTGCGCCACCCGCATTCGTCATGAGCTGGGACAGGGCCATGTGGAGCTTGCTGCTGGGTTACTCGGCCGTCCGTATATGGTGCGTGGCGGTGTTATTCGCGGCCGTCACGAGGGTTCTGGCATGGGCTTTCCCACGGCAAACTTGCAGGTTCCCGACGGCATTCAGGTGCCAGCCGATGGCGTGTATGAGGGTCTGGTGCTGGTCGATGACACCGCGTGGCCCGCTGCTGTGAACGTCGGCCTGCCGCCAACGTATGCTGACGATGCGGCATCTGCGCATCTCGAGGCTAATTTAATTGGTTATACGGGCGACCTGTACGGCGCTTCCGTTTCGCTGGCGTTTACGCGCTGGCTGCGTCCCTCGCGTGTGTTCGATTCGCTGGATGAGTTGATCGCGACCGTCGAGGGTAATATCGAGGATATTCGTCACAACTTGGGCGATCAGGGGGTGAGCATCCGTGATTAGCGATGAGGAAAAAGACCAGGTACGCGCTGCGTCTGACCTGGTTGCCATCGTGCAGGAAACGGTCGAGCTCAAGCCTCGCGGCCATGAGTTTTGGGGATGCTGCCCCTTCCATGGCGAGAAGACGCCGTCCTTCCACATTATCCCCGCCACGCAGGTGTGGCATTGCTTTGGTTGCGGCGAGGGTGGCGACGTTTTCACGTATATCATGAAGCGCGAGAACCTGAGCTTTCCCGAGTCAATCCGTTAC
>CABUQW010000038.1 GCA_902493895.1 uncultured Collinsella sp.
GACTCGCGCCGTTGCGAGCATGGACAAAGCTTGCGGCATCGAGGGTCCGCTCATCGTGGCCGTCGGCAACGCTCCCACAGCACTTCTGCGCCTCGCCGAGCTCATGGACGCGGGGAAGATCGCGCCCGCGCTCGTCGTTGGGGTGCCGGTCGGGTTTGTGAACGTGGTCGAGGCGAAAGAGGAGCTACTCGCGCGACGCGTGCCGGCCATCGTCGCGAGGGGTCGCAAGGGCGGTTCGACCGTGGCGGCCGCCATTATGAACGCGCTGCTCTACCAGATCACGCGCCCAGGCGGCCCGAAGTGATGGCGCCCGCATCCGCGCCGGCGCTGCGCATCTTCGCCGGTACCACCGAGGGCCGCCTTCTGTGCGAATGGGCGAGCGGGGTGGGCATCCCCGCCCGTGCCTACGCGGCAACCGAGTACGGAGGCGAGCTTTTGGGCGAGCTTCCGGGCATCGAGGTGCATGCGGGCAGGCTCGACGAAGCCGACATGGAGCGCGAGCTTTCCGGTGCGCGCATCGTCGTCGACGCCACGCATCCCTTCGCTACGCTCGCAAGCGGCAACATCCGGGCCGCTTCGCTCGCCGTGGGTGCACGATGCCTGCGCCTTGCGCGCCCGGTCGAGGCGCTGCCCAAAGGCGTCGTGTCGGTCGCGTCGATCGCCTGCGCGGCGCGCTTTCTCTCCGAGAACCCGGGTCGCGCGCTTCTCACGACGGGGAGCAAGGAGCTTGCTCCCTACACGTGCGTCACCGATTTCGCGGAGCGCTTCTTCGTGCGTGTGCTCCCGCTGCCTGGTGCTATAACGAAGTGCATCGACGCGGGGTTTTCGCCGTCGCACGTCATCGGCATGCAGGGGCCCTTCACCCGCGAGCTCAACGAGGCGATGCTTCGGCAGGTGGGCGCCCAGTGGCTTGTGACCAAGGACTCGGGAACCGTAGGCGGCACAGCCGAGAAGCTCGCCGCCGCGCGCGACGCGGGAGCGCGCTGCATCGTGGTCACCCGTCCCGCCGAGGGAGGCGGGGCCCTTTCGCTTCGGGAAGTGGAAGACGCGCTCTTACGGGAGTTCGCGCGCTAGGCGCTCACCGCCCCTGCGCGCCCTCCCGCCCGCGAGGAGGAGCGCCCCGAGTAAGTTCGACCTGTACAAGCCCGTCATCCGTCAAAAGCTCGAGGACGACGCCCGGAACTTGCGCAAGCAGCCCTTCAATAAGTTGCGGTGAAATAGTGTCTGTTTTTGCTGCTAGAAAGCATATTCGGTTCCTAATTCACCGCAACTTGTTGGTGGTGACTTACTGGTAGCGTAGGCACTCCACCGGGTTGAGCTTTGCCGCGCGGCGAGCGGGGTAGAAGCCAAAGATTACGCCGATGCCGACGGAGACGGCAAACGCGATCAACACTGTCGTAATGGAGAAGCTTGGCGTGATCGTCCCGGTGGCTCCAAACTCGCTCATGATGCCCGAGCTTGCGGCAAAGAACGTGAGGCCCCAGGCCAGCAGATAGCCTATCAGGACACCCAACAGTCCGCCGGTGACGCACAGCGCCGAGGACTCGGCCAAAAACTGCGCGGTGATATCGCGACGACTGGCGCCCAGAGCGCGGCGGATGCCGATCTCGCGAATGCGCTCAGTCACGTTGGTGAGCATCATATTCATAATGCCGATACCGCCGACAAGCAGCGAGATACTGGCGACAGCACCCATGATGAGCGAGAACGCGCCCATAAAGGAGTTGAGTGCATCGATGGCGCTTTTCATGGATGTCGCCGATACACTGTCGTACTCATCATCCTCCGCGATGCCCTTCATCGCGCGCACCTTGGACTCGATGGTCTTACAGAGCTCATCCATATCGGTGCCCTCGGCGGCGAGTGCGGTCACGCTGGGAAACGAGGGATTCTCGTCACCGAACAGCCCGGCAATGGTCTCTCGCGGCATGTATAGCGTGAGCGACCCCATGGAGTCGCTGCCGCCATCAATCACGCCTACAATCTGCACCTCGCCGTTGGACACCTTGATGGTTTTCCCCAGTGCGTCCTGTTCGTTGCCGTACAGCTGATCGGCGCCGCCGCGGCTGATGAGCGCCACGCGCGAGCCCGATTGGGACTCGGCCTGGGAATAGGTGCGCCCCGCAACGAGCTTGCTGGCACCCACGGCGTCGAGCATGTCGCTATCGGCACCCTGTGCCATGACGGTATAGCTTTTATCGCCGGTCTTGTACTCGGTATAGGCGCTGTCGACAATGCCGATCTGCTCAATCTGCGGCACCAGTTTTTGAAGCTTCTCGATGTCCGACTCGGTGAGTTCTTGCGACGAATAGATTTGCACCATGCGTGCCGCATTGAGGCCCAGGCTGTTGATCAGGCTGTTTTGGATGCCGCCGATGAGCGAAGTCATGGCGATAACCGAGGCGATGCCGATGACAATGCCCAGGATGGTGAGCAGGCTGCGTCCCTTGTTGGCCTCGAGCGAGTGAAGGGCTTCCTGGATGAGATCGCGGGCGCTCATGCCACCACTCCTTTCGGCGGGTTGGCGGAGGCGGAAATCATGGGCAGGCTATCTACGGCACTGCGTAGGGTCTTCGGTGCATGTGGAATATATGCGCCGTCGTGGATGCGGCCGTCGCGGATGGTCACGGCGCGGTCGGCCTCGGCGGCGATGCCGGGATCGTGTGTGATAAGAACGATGGTTTTGCCGCGCTTCTGGAGCTTATGGAAGGTCTCCATCACAAGCGCTCCGGTAGCGGAGTCCAGGTTTCCCGTCGGCTCGTCGGCCAGAATGATGGGCGGGTCATTGACGAGGGCGCGCGCAATTGCGACGCGCTGCATCTGTCCGCCCGAGAGCTCGGATATGCGGTGGTCCCAGTGGTCGACGGGCAGCGTGACAGCCTGCAGCGCGTGCACGGCGCGCATTTCGCGCTGGCTACGGGGCACATTGGTGTAGGCCAGTGGCAGCATGACGTTTTCGATAACCGACAGGCGCGGCAGCAGGTTGAAGCTCTGAAAGACAAAGCCAATGCTCAGGGCGCGAACTTCGGTGAGCTCGTCATCGTCAAGCTCGGCCACGTTGAGCCCTTGCAGGTAGTAGTCGCCCGCCGTCGGCTTATCCAGGCAGCCTAGGATGTTCATGAGCGTTGATTTGCCCGAGCCCGAGGGACCAGTGATAGCGACGAATTCGCCGGGATTTACCGCCAGGCTCACGTTGTGCAGGATGTGGGCGCACCCCGCCTCGCTCTCAAAGATGCGGTGCACGTTGCGTATGTCGATGACGGGACGCATTACATGCCCTCATCGTCAGACATACTGCCCGAATCCGCGCTGTAGCCGCCGTCAGCCGTTGCGTCCGCTCCGGTGTCCATGACGAGGGTGTCGCCATCGCGCAGCTTGGTAACCGGCACGTTGGGGTTGATCTCGTTGCCCTGGTCGTCGCGCTTGACCTGTGTCTTGCCGACTACGGCTTCGTTGTCGTTTTGCGTCACGACGGCCACCTTGACGCGGCGGGTTTGCTTGCCCTCGTCATCGGTTGCCACGTTGACGTAATAGTGTTCGCCGTCTTCGGTCATGAGCGCCATCGTCGGCACCATCACCACGTCGTCGAGCTGCTCGGTCACCACCGAGACCTCGGCCGTCATACCCGGCTTCAGGCGCGCGTCGGGCGCATCGATGAGAATGTCGACGTTAAAGGTTACGCTACCGCCGCCACCGTTGGCGGCGTCGGAGTTTGCCACCGACGCGATAGCCGTGACGGTGCCCTGGCTCACGATATCGGGAAACGCGGGATACGTGACGTTGGCGCTCTGGCCCACGGCGATCTTGGCGATGTCCTTTTCGCCCACCTGCACGGTCACCTTCATCTTGGATAGGTCGGCGATCTGCATGCACTGTTTGCCGCCGCTCGTATCGCTTTCGCCCATGATCATGCCGCCTGTTACCGTGGCGCCAACCTTGGCGTTGAGCTCCACGATGCTGCCCGAGCTCGGGGCCGTGACCGTACGGCTGGCGGCCTTGGCGTTCGCCTGATCGAGGTTTGCCTGGGCCGATGCGAGGCTGCGCTGCGCGGCCGATACGGCGTTCGTGTCCGCTGATGCGTCGGAGACGCCAGCCGCTGCGGAAGCTCCATCGACGTCCGTCGTTGGGGTGGTCTGCGCGACAGCGGTGGCTATCTGTGCGTTGGTGAGGTCTTCCTGGGCGGCTGCAACTGCACGCTGCGCCTCGGCAACGTTGCGGTCGAGCTCGTCGTTTTTAATGGTCATAAGCACGTCGCCCTCGTTGACGGATTGGCCTGCCTGTACGTTGATCGAATCGACCGTACCGTCGACAGAAGGGGAGACCACTGAGGACGAAATGGGTTTGAGCTGGCCTTTCGCCTCGACCGTTGTGGTAAACGTGCCCTCGGTCACCATGTCGGTCACAGGACCGCTAGCGCCCTGTGGCTGAGCATTGATAACAAGGGTTGCGACAATGGCAATGAGCGCGATGGCACCCACGACGCCGGCGGCAATACCGCGTCGAATCAGCTTTTTGCGTCGACGTTCGGCACGTTTTGCCTTGAGCTTGGCATATGCCTCTTCATCGGAAATCTCGGCCGTATCGTTCGTACGTCCGCTCTGCTTTTCGGCATGTACGCTTGTAATCAGAGGAATCGTTTCGGTGGCACCTTCGGGCGTGTGCTCGGTATCATCCGGGCCCGGGGTGATGGTGGGGACATTCGGCATAGCGTCTCCTTTATAGAAAGAACCTCGATAATTATATGCGCCCACCGGTTGGGGCGGGCGCATAGGACGGTTTCTTTCGGAACTGTTAGATTGGTCGCAGCAGCTCCACGTTGTAGGAATGCGCGCGTTGCACTACGAGTGGACAACCACGCACAGGCCGACTTTGATGCAATCGTGCAGTGCCTTGGCATCGGCCAGGCGCAGGTTGATGCAGCCGTGGCTACCGCACCACTTATAGGACTCGGCATTATCGAAGCTCTTGTCGTTTTGCCAGGTGGCATCGTGGAAGCCGATCATATTGCCCTCGAACGGCATCCAGTAGCTCACCGGGCTCTCGTATTTGGGCTTGCCCGTCTCGGGGTCCTTGGCTCCGATCAGGGTGCTGCCGCCGTCGTTGCTGTTGATCTGCCACACGCCCTCGGGGGTGGCGTCTTCGCCCGGTTTGCCGGAAATAAAGTTGGCCTCCCAGACGATATTACCGTTCTCGTCATAGTAGCGCGCGTGCTGCTCGGACAGGTCGACGTCGATATACGCCTTCCAGTCGGGCTCTCCCTTTGCGGTAAAGGTGTCGGCCTTCTGGGAGTACTTGATCTCGATCTCGCCGGTCTGCTTGTTGTTAATGGCGTCCTCGACCTGCTTGGCGAGCGAACTGCTGTCGATGGACCAACCAAAGTCGCCGCCTTCGACGGCGCACTGCTTGCCATCGGCGCGCGTCCACCAGCGAGTGGAGGCCACGGTATTAAAGCCGTTGGCGAGGTCGGCTGCCCAGCTACTGATCTGCGACGTATCGAGCGTGGGATTGGCCGGATCGGCAAAGCTGATCCACTGCAACACGGAGCTGCCGTCGACCTTGCCGGCATCCTTGCCGTTGAGCTTGAGGGTCACGTTGACGCCCAGGAAGTTGTTGGCGGCATCGCATGCGGCCTGAATCTGATCATCGGTCAGCGTTCCATTGAGCGGCTCATAGGCATCGTTGCCGAGCTTGGAAAGATCGACGGTCTCGGCCAGCGAGGCAAGCTCGAGCTCGGCATACTTAATGACATGCTCGCGGTTGAGTTTTTCGTTGGAGCGCGCCTTCTCGACGGTAAACTTGCCGGCCTGCTCGTCATAGGAACTATTGGCCTCGAACGTGCCGGAACGGCCCTCGTTGAACTCGTCGATGGCGGTGCCCAAATCCTTCTCAAACTGCTTTTGGTCAAAGGTGTCGGAGAGCATGGACAGGTCGACATCTTGATCAAGATCGACTTCGTTGGAGGCAGCGGTTGTTTTGGTCTTGCCGCTTAAGGATTCCACAAGGCGGACCGGCCATACAAAGGCTTCGTTGTGGCTGATGATATCTTTTGCGGCAGCTTCGCCGTCGACGATGGGTTCATCGGACTCGGGCTGATAGGTCCAGTTAAAGTCATCGCCTGTCACGGTGAGCTTATAGTGCTTCCATGCCGAGTTGACCTTGGTGGCGGCAGACGAGGCGTTGGAGAACGAGACGTCGACGCCGGCGATGGTGGTGTTGGGGTAGGCTACCTGCGAAAACGCTACGACGCCTACGATATAGACGATGACGATAAGACCCAGGACGACAAAGAACGTCGTCTTTTTGCCCGACTTATTGTTGCCGGCGGACTTGCGCGCGGGGCCGCGATCGCCTCGAGCGTGCGTGGGGGGCTGCTTGGGCGCATTGCCGCTTGCCTGGCGCTCCTGACGTTGTTGACGCTGCTGTCGCTGTTGGTTCGGGCGTTGGGAAGCGTTTGCCGCACCACGCTGCTGACCGTGGCTCGGCGTGATAGGACGCGGTGACTGAACGCCGCCGGTGTGCCTGCTCGGCTGCTGCGGATCGGGAATCAGTTGAGTTCGATCGTTTTGCGACATCGTATGCATATCCTTCGATTTTCGCCTTGCGGTTCATCGTGTTTTTACTGGGCTTGCATTATAGCGATTGCCCTGCTGTTTGTGGTACGGAAACGGTGGCATTCAAAAGAGGTGGGACATTTGTCCCACCTTTGAGTCATTCTTTGCCGTTATCCGCACACGCCGCATTTTGCACAGGCCGAAAGTGCGGCCGGAGCCTGCGCGATGCCGCCCTTTGCCGTCTCGCGCAGCGTGGCCGGCAACGCGTGACCCACCGAAAGCATGACATGTGCCATCTGGTCAAACGGCACCAAGCTCTTAATGCCGGCGAGGGCGAGTTGTGCCGAGCTAAAGGCCGCTGCCACGCCGATGGCGTTGCGGTTTTGGCAGGGCACTTCCACGAGGCCACCGACGGGGTCGCAAACGAGGCCCAGCAGGTTACTCAGCGCGATGGAACTGGCGTCGAGAGCCTGCTCGGGCGTGCCGCCGAGCATCTGCACCAGCGCGGCGGCCGCCATGGCGGCCGCACTTCCGACCTCGGCCTGACAGCCGCCCTCGGCGCCGGCAACGCAGGCGCTTGTGGTGAGGTTGAGGCCGATGGCGGCTGCGCAGTAGAGCGCGTCCATGACTTGCTCGTCGTCGAGCTGGAGGTGGTCTGCGAGCGCCAGCACGCAGCCGGGCACGACACCCGCGGAGCCTGCCGTCGGAGCTGCGACGATCACACCCATCGTGGCGGAACGCTCGAGCACGGCCATGGCGCGGGCCACGGCATCGGTCTGGACGGCGCCCATTAAGCTGGAGCTCAGGTCGTTGCTGCCGGTGGCATCGACAAGCTTTGCTTCGCCGCCGATGAGGCCGCCGAGCGAGCGCTGCGGATTGGCGATGGGGGCTGTGGTCTCTTCGCGCATGACGTCGAGCACGCGGCGCATAGCGGCGACGGCGTGGGCCTCGCCGGTCAGACGAGCCTCGCGCACGGCCATGACGGCGCCGATGCTGAGCCCCAGTTCCTTGCACGCATCGAGCAGCTGCTCTCCGTCGTCGAAGATTTCCTTTGCCGAGACGCCGGGGGAGAGCGACGAGGCAGAACCGGGGAGCTCGATAAAGGTCGCGTAATCGACATTGTCGAGCTTGCGTAGCATCGGGATAACGGTGTCGTCTGGCGCGCCGTCGGTCTCAAAGACGGAGTAGGCCTGGCCGCCCACTTCGGTGCGGTAGGTGCGGCAGAAGGCGATGTTCACGTGTGCGTAGGCGAGCAGGTTCGTGAGCGCGGCGAGCACGCCGGGGACGTCCTGGTGCGCCACGAAGAGCGTGGAATACATGCCCGAGATGTCGACGCCGACGCCGTTGATGCGGCTGATGCGCATCTTTCCGCCGCCGAGGCTCTCGCCGCGGACCTGTGCCGTGGCGCCCGTGGCGTCGACCATGTCGATGTCGACGGTGTTGGGGTGGATGGAGGCGTCGTCGCCCTTGATGTCAAAGTGATAGTCGAGGCCCTGCTCGCGTGCGAGGTTGAAGGCCTGCTTGATGTTCTCGTCATCGGTGTCGAGGCCCAGAATGCCCGCGACGAGCGCACGGTCGGTGCCGTGGCCGCGGTAGGTGTGGGCGAAGGAGTTCCACAGCCCAAAGGTTACTTTGGTGATGCGGCCTTCAAGCAGGCTGGCGGCAACTTGGGCGCAGCGCAGGGCGCCGGCGGTGTGCGATGAGCTGGGGCCGACCATGACGGGGCCTAAGATCTCGAATGCCGAGGTCGTAGCTAGTGTTTGCGGCTTGCCTGCCATGGTTGCTCCTTTGCCTTGTCTCGTCGTCCCGAGGGGCGGGGCATAAGGTCGCCTGCTCGGACAGTCCTGCTCGCACGGAGAGCACATTAGGTGCTCTCCGGCTCGTGCGGAACTCGCGATCGACCTTATGCCCCGCCCCTCGGGACTAAGGATACATGGTTGGAGTTGTCAGATGGCGAAATTCATTAGCTGGAGATACGCCTTGCTCTGCATGACGAAACATCTTCACCAACGGTTAAATAAAAAAGAAGTACCGGTTGGAGCCGGTACTTCTTTTGGTGCGTTGTTTCTTGGCTGTAGCTTTTGCCGTTAGCTTACAGGCCGCAGGCTGCTTTGAGTTCTTCGACTCGGTCGGTTTTCTCCCAGGTGAAGTCGGCATCTTCGCGGCCGAAGTGACCGTAGGCTGCCGTCTTTTCGTAGATGGGGCGACGCAGGTCTAGGTCGCGGATGATTGCGCCCGGGCGCAGATCGAAGGTCTTCTCTACGGCCTCGACGATCTTGTCCTCGGCGACCTTTGCGGTACCGAAGGTGTCGACCATGATTGAGAGGGGCTTGGAAACGCCGATGGCGTAGGCAAGCTCGACTTCGCAGCGGTCGGCCAGACCGGCGGCGACCACGTTCTTGGCGACCCAGCGCGCGGCATACGCGGCGGAGCGGTCAACCTTGGTGCAGTCCTTGCCACTAAAGGCGCCGCCGCCGTGACGGCCGTAGCCGCCGTAGGTGTCGACGATGATCTTGCGGCCGGTGAGGCCCGTGTCGCCCATGGGGCCGCCCACGACAAAGCGACCGGTAGGGTTCACGTAGATGTCCGCGTTGTCCCACGGCATGTTCTCGGCGGCCATGACCGGGGTGATGACGTGCTCGATGAGGTCGGCCTTGATCTTGCCCATGTCTTCGATCTCGGCGGCGTGCTGCGTGGAGATGACGATGGTTGTGACCTCGACGGGCTTGCCTTCCTCGTAGCGCACGGTGACCTGGGTCTTGCCGTCGGGACGCAGATAGGCGAGGGTGCCGTCGTGGCGCACAGCGGACAGGCGCTCGGCCAGGCGGCTTGCCAGGTAGTGCGGCATGGGCATGAGGGTCTTGGTCTCGTTGGAGGCGTAACCGAACATCATGCCCTGGTCGCCGGCACCGATCAGGTCGATCGGGTCAGTGGTAGCGCCGGTCTGGGTTTCAAACGACTCGTCGACGCCCTGAGCGATATCGGGGGACTGCTCGTGGATAAGGCTCATAACGCCGCAGGTGTCGCAGTCAAAACCGAACTTGGCACGGTTGTAGCCAATGCGACGGATAACGCCGCGGGCGATTTCCTGTACGTCGACGTAGGCCTGGGTCCGAATCTCGCCGGCGACGATGACGGTGCCGGTGGTCACGAGGGTCTCGCAGGCGCAGCGGACGTTCTCCACGTTGGCAGGCACGCCGTTGGGGGCGATGTAGCCCTGCTCCTGGAGCTCTATTTCTTTGGCGAGGATTGCGTCGAGGACGGCGTCACTGATCTGGTCAGCGATCTTATCGGGATGACCTTCGGTCACCGACTCCGACGTAAAAACAAAGGACCCGTGTTGGGGTGGGATGGAACGAAGTTCTTCTGACATGATTGTCCTTTCAAAAACGTGTCCCGGCGACCGTTACCATTCCGCCGGGCTCTCTATGCAAGGGCACATCATAGCGCGTAAATTAAACATTCACACCCTTTCCGCACCTACTCATTGGGGACAGACTTAAATGAGTAGCCTTAAATTAAGAATGTCCCCAGCGACTGGTCATTTAAGTCTGTCCCCAATGAGTGGGTCGGTGCCCTTTGTGCGGAGGTTGCTTTGTTGCTTTATACTGATGCGGTTAGACATCCATCCTGCAATCGAGGAGATTTCCATGGCATCAGACGTTCGCGTCCGCTTTGCACCCTCACCCACGGGCAAGCTGCACATCGGCGGCGCCCGCACCGCTATCTATAACTGGGCTTTCGCCCGTGCAAACGGCGGCACGTTCATCCTGCGCATCGACGACACCGATCCCACCCGTTCCACCGACGAGAACACGCAGATCATCCTACGCGCCATGCGTTGGCTGGGTCTTGACTGGGACGAGGGCCCCGAGGTGGGCGGCGACTTTGGCCCCTATGCCCAGACCGAGCGCCTGGACCTGTACAAGCAGGCCGCCCAGAAGCTTTGGGATGAAGGCAAGGCCTATCCCTGCTTCTGCACCAAGGAGCAGCTCGACGCCGACCGCAAGGCCGCGCAGGAGCGCAAGGACCCCTTCCAGGGCTATCAGCGCCGCTGCCGCGATCTTGATCCCGAGGAGGCCCGCCGCCGCATCGAGGCCGGCGAGCCCTACGTCCTGCGCATCAAGGTGCCCGAGGACCGCGGCGACGTCGTCATTCACGACGCCGTCCATGGCGAGGTGACCTTCGATGCCAAGGAGCTCGACGACTTTGTTATCTTCCGCTCCGACGGCACGCCCACGTACAACTTCGCGACCGTCGTCGACGACGCCATGATGAAGATCACCCACGTCATCCGCGGCGACGACCACCTGTCCAACACCCCGCGTCAGGTCATGGTTTACGAGGCCCTCGGTGCGCCCGTGCCTACGTTCGCCCACATCTCCATGATTCTGGGCGCCGACGGCAAAAAGCTCTCCAAGCGCCATGGCGCCACCTCGGTGGAGGAGTACCGCGATGCCGGCTACCTGCCCGATGCGTTCGTCAACTACTTGGCACTGCTCGGCTGGTCGCTCGACGGCGAGACCACGATCATCCCGCGCGATGTTCTGGCCAGCAAGTTCTCGCTCGACCGCATCTCCAAGAACCCGGCGACCTTCGACCCCAAGAAGCTCGATTGGGTCAATGCCGAGTACATCAACGGCATGTCCGATGCTCAGTTTGCCGACGAGATCATGGTCCCCGAGCTGCACGAGGCAGGCCTTATCGAGGGTAACGTCGAGTACGGCGAGGACTGGATCGACGCGCTCGCTGCCATCGTCAAGCCGCGCACCAAGATGCCGGCCGACGCCGTGACCGTCGCCGCCCCCATCTTTGCCACGGCCGAGACGCTCGAGTATGACGAGAAGTCCGTCAACAAGGGCCTGGCCAAGGAGGGCATGGGCGCCATTCTGGATGCCGCCAAGGCCGCGCTCGAGGGCGTGGACGAGTGGACGGCCGCCAACATCGATGCCGCGCTTGAACCGCTGCCCGAGCAGATGGACCTCAAGAAGCGCGTGGTGTTCCAGGTCGTGCGCGTCGCCGTCTGCGGCAACATGGTGAGCCCTCCGCTGGGCGAGACTATGGCGCTCGTCGGCCGTGACGACTGCCTGGCGCGCATCGATCGCGCCCGCACGATGGCGCTGTAACAGTCGCGCAAACGCATGTATCCGAGCCCCGTTCACCCGAGCGGGGCTCTTATTTCTGTACCGATGAGCGGTTTGCTGGGACAAAATAATCAGTAGTGTTTGTCCCATGGCCGATACGAGTGTCAAGCTTGTTGCGTCACTCGAACATGGGACAAACACTACTGATTATTTTGTCCCAGCCCTTTCAGGTCCGTTCGTTAGAGGTGGTGTATGGCTCAACAACTGTCGCTGTTTGCTTCGCCGGAACCGGAGGAGACTCCGGCGAAGCCCGTGCCTGCCGCTGCCTCGGCTCAGCCTAAGCCTGCACCTGAGCCCATTGCCGCCTACGCGAGCGTGGTCCTCGACATTCCCATCCGCGCGCTGTCCGAGCCATTTGCCTACAGCATTTCGCAGTCCCTTGCCAACGAGGCGCAGATCGGATCCACGGTCCTGGTCCACTTTGGCAACCGTGCGGCCGCGGGCTATATCGTCGACATTGCGCCTGAGCTGGGCGACCTACAGGGCAACAACGCCCTCGACCCATCGCGCATTAAGCCCGTCGAAGCCATCCTCAGCAAACCGCTCTTTACCGCCGAGGCTGCCCGCATTGCGCGTTGGATGAGCCGCGAGTATGTCGCGACGCTTTCCGAATGCTTGCGCCTGTTCTTGCCCCCGGGCGGAAGTCCACGTGTCGTGAAGGGCGATGACGGGGCGTGGACGGTTGAGCGCCCGGCCGTCAAGCCTATCCAAAACCGTTGGGTGATGCTTACGCCCGAGGGCTTTGACTATACGCCGCCCAAGACCGCCGTTCGCCAGCGTCAGCTCATCGAGGCGCTCCAATGCGGCCCGGTCACGACGCGCGACCTCAACCTGCTCTACAACAGCATGTCGGCAACCATCAAGGCGCTCGAAAAACGAGGCGTCGTGGTGGTGGAAGAGCGCCGCGCCTGGCGTGGCTGCAGCGATCAGACCACGCTGTCCTCGGCAAGCGGCAAGGCGCCGGTCTCCCTTACCAACGGCCAGCAACAGGCGCTCGCGCAGATTGAGCGCGCCCGTCTGGACGCTCATGGCGACGTGGTGCTGGTCGACGGCGTCACCGGCTCCGGCAAAACCGAGGTTTACCTCTCCGCCATCGAGCACGTGCTCGCGGCCGGCCGCTCGGCCTGCGTGCTTGTGCCCGAGATTTCGCTGACGGCCCAAACCGTCGGCCGCTTCCGCTCGCGCTTTGGCGAGACGGTCGCGGTCTTCCACTCGCGCCTTTCGGCCGGCGAACGCCTGGACCAGTGGGATATGGTTGCCAGCGGTGCCGCCCGCGTTGTCGTCGGCGCGCGTTCGGCGCTCTTTTGCCCGCTCAGCGACCTGGGCCTCATCATCATCGACGAGGAGCACGAGACCAGCTATAAGCAGGGCTCAAGTCCGCGCTACCATGCGCGTGAGGTGGCGGCCGAGATGGCGCGCCGCTATCGCTGCCCGCTCGTGTTGGGCTCGGCTACGCCTTCTGCCGAGGCCCTCGACTGCTGTCGCCGCGGTATGCACAACGGTGTCACCTGGACGCGTGTCGAGATGCCCGAGCGCCCGGGACACGCCGTGCTGCCCACAGTCCGCATTGCCGACCTGCGCCGTGAGTTTTCTCACGGCAGCCGCTCCATGTTCTCAAAACCCTTGATGGAGGGCTTGGAGCGTGTTGTCGAGCGCCGCGAGAAGGCCGTGCTGCTGCATAACCGCCGTGGCTTTGCGCCGTTCCTGATGTGTCGCGAGTGCGGCTGCGTTCCCACCTGCAACCACTGCTCCACCGCGCTTACGTATCACGAGCGCACGCACACGCTGCAATGTCACACATGCGGATCCTCCTGGCGCGTGCAGCCGTATCCCGCGCCCACGAGTCGTTGCCCCAAATGTGGCAGTCGCTACCTGGCAAAAATGGGGCTGGGCACGCAGCAGATCGAGGACGCACTGCACCAGATGCTGCCCGACGACGTCGCCATCATTCGCATGGACGCCGATTCCACGCGCGGCAAGGATGCGCACAAAAAGCTGCTCGAGCAGTTCGATGCCGCCGATTGCGCGGTGCTGCTGGGCACCCAGATGATCGCCAAGGGCCTCGACTTTCCCGAGGTCACGCTCGTGGGCGTGGTCAATGCCGACTTTGCGCTAAAGTTGCCCGATTTTAGGGCGGGGGAGCGCGCCTACGATTTGCTGGAGCAGGTCGCTGGCCGTGCTGGTCGCGGCGATCGTTCCGGCGAGGTCATCATCCAGACCTACCTGCCCGAGGATCCGGTCATTCGCGCCGTCGCTGAGCACGACCGTTCGATCTTTACCGACTACGACCTGGACCAGCGCCGCGACGCGCTGTACCCGCCGTTTGTTCGCCTGGTCAACATCTTGGTGTGGTCGGCGAACCGAGACGACGCGCAGGACTACATTGGGCGCATCGCAAAGCTCCTTAAGCGCCGCTGGCACGCCGCCGCCCCTGATTTTTTGCGGGCGGGGAGTGTCGTGCCGCAGGTGCTAGGCCCGGCTTCGTGTGTAATCGAGAGAGCCAAGGACCGTTACCGCTTCCATCTGCTTGTAAAGTCTCCGGTAGGGTACCATGTCTCTGACGATATCGACGCCTGCCTCAAAGAGGCGGGCTCCGTGCGCGGCGTGAGCGTGAGCGTTGACGTCGACGCCTATGATTTGATGTAACAAACCGAAAGGATGGCCATGGAAGCCAATGGAATCGTACTGTCGCCCGACCCTCGTCTGCGCCAGGAGTGCGCCGTCATCGAGGAGATTACCCCAGCGATCGAGGCGCTTGCCGAGAAGATGAAGAAGATGATGTTCGACAACGGCGGCTGCGGCCTGGCTGCTCCGCAGATCGGCGAGCTTATTCAGCTCGTCACCATCGACTGCGACTACAGCGACAAGAACGACTACGACCCGTACGTGCTCATCAACCCTGTCATTGTTGAGCAGAGCGACCATCTGGTACCGTTTAGCGAGGGCTGCCTTTCCATCCCGGGCATTAGCTGCGAGATCGAGCGTCCCGACCATGTTGTCGTCGAGGCGTACGACTTGGACGCAAACCTGATTCGCTATGAGGCCTCGGGCGACCTGTTCTGCGTGTGCCTGCAGCACGAGATTGATCACCTGCACGGCAACACCATGTTCGAGCGGCTGAAACCCATGCAGAGGCTCAAGGCAGTCAAGGAGTACCAGGACGCCCTGGCCCGCGGCGCTCGACCGGGCGAGACGGAGTAAGCCCCACCGTCCCCTTCCGCCGCAGGGCTTAGGTTTTGCTCCATGCTCAAACAGTCCTGCTCGCACGAAGAGCACATTAAGTGCTCTTCGGCTCGTGCGGAACTGCGCGTGGAGCAATAACCTAAGCCCTGCGGCGGAAGGGGACTGCGTTTTCGTGCTCGTCTCTCCCGGGTGCCGATGGGTCAGGGAGGGGCGTCTTCGCTGATAATTGCTTTGCTGAAAGAGCTGCTTTTATTGCGGCTCTTTCTTTGGTTTTGGGTATATTTGTTCTTGTTGAATTGTTATTGCGGATGGGCTGGGTACTTGGCTTTCCGCTGTTATTTGTAGCCGTCTCGGCTTTGGTTGAGGGGAGACGTCCTTTATGCGTATTGTGTTTATGGGTACGCCTGATTTTGCTGTGCCTTCGCTGACTTCGCTTGTTGAGGCTGGCAATGATATTGCGCTCGTAATTACTCGTCCTGATGCTGTTCGCGGACGTGGAAAGAAGCTGGAGCCGTCTCCTGTTAAGGCTAAGGCGCTTGAGCTTGGGTTGAGGGTTGTTGAGGCTAATCGTATGACGCCTGAGGTTGTTGAGGCGCTCCAAGCTGCCCGGGCTGATATTTTCTGCGTGGCTGCGTATGGCTGTATTTTGCCGGATGAGGTGCTGCATATGGCGCCGCTTGGTATTGTGAATGTTCATGCCTCGTTGCTACCTCGTTGGCGTGGGGCTGCTCCCATTCAGCGTGCCATTCTTGCTGGTGATGAGGTTGCTGGCGTTTCTATCATGCGCATCGGGCATGGTGTGGATACTGGTGCTTATTGTGCTCAGGCTTCCACGTCGGTTGCCGGTAAGCATGCTGAGGCGCTGACCATGGAGCTTGGTGAGCTTGGCGGCAAGCTGCTTGCCGATACGCTTCCTTCTCTTGTCGACGGCACCGCTGTGTGGACAGAACAGCATGAGTCGCTTGTCACTCATGCTGCCAAGATTTCTAAGCAGGAGATGCGCCTAGATCCGCACATGGCGACGCTTGATTGTGTGCGTCATGTGCTGGCCTCGTCCGATACCGCGCCTGCTCGTTGCGTGATTGCCGGCAAGACTGTGCGTGTGCTCGATGCTGCGCCGGCTGATGTGTCGCTCGGCGAGGGTCAGGTTCTCGTTCAGGCCAAACGTGTTTATCTGGGCCTTTCTGATGCCTCGGTTGAACTGCTCGAGGTTAAGCCTGATGGCAAGCGTGCCATGTCTGCTTCTGCCTGGGCCGCCGGCCTGCAGGGTGCCGATCTTTCGTGGGGTGTTTTGTCATGAGCAAGCTGTCTCCCGCGCGCAAGCTTGCGCTCGATGTGTTGATGGAGGCCGATCGCCGCGGTATGTACGCACGCGACGTGTTGTCTTCCCGTGCATCCGCCAAGGCCATTGACCAGCGCGATTCTGCTTTTGCCGCCCGCTTGGCGCTGGGTGTGGCCGCCACGCAGGGTATTTTGGACGAGCTGCTCGATCAGTTTCTCGATAAGCCCAAAAAGGTTGCGCCGCGTGTTCGCATGGCGCTTCGTATCTCGGCCTTCGAGATGCTCTACCTGCATACGCCTGGCCGCGTTGCCGTGAGTCAGGGTGTTGAGCTGGTTCGCAGTGGTGCTAAGTCCGCCGCTGGCTTGGCCAATGCTGTACTGCATAAGGTTGCGGACAATGTTGAGGACTTTGCTACTGCGTCCGATGTGGATGAGTCTGAGCGCCGTTTGGTTCGCCTGTCTCGCCTGATGGGTCTTCCTCGCTGGCTGTGCGCTCGTATCATGGCCTCGTTCGATACGCCAGAGGGTGCGCTCAACTTTGCCGGCAATCTGGCGCCCGCGCCGCTTGCTCTGCACGAGAATGCGTTTGCGACCAAGCCCGATCCGTATATCTCGCAGCTCGTCGCACCTGTCTTCCCGGGCTGCCATGCCCCGGTTGATGCCCAGGTTACCGTTGCTTCGGGTGTGTTTGAGCGCGCTGCCGCGGTGGCATCCGATCTCAACGCGCAACTTATCGCCACAGCTGCCACGCGCCCTGGTAGCTGCCTTGAGATTGGTGCCGGCCGTGGCACCAAGACCTATGTGATGATGTGCCAGGCCAAGCGTGCGGGCTATGAGCGTCAGCATACGGCGCTCGATCTGCATGATCGCAAGTGCGATCTGAATCTCGCTCGTCTGCATAAGGCCGGTATTCAGGGCGTTCGCACGGTTTCGGGTGATGCTTGCGAGCTTGATGAGGTGCTCACATCGTTTGATGCCATGCTTGGCGAGCCGGTTAAGTTCGACATGGTCTTTATCGATGCGCCGTGCTCGGGCACCGGTACCATGCGCCGTCATCCCGAGATCCCGTGGCGCCTGACCGAAAAAGATGTGACGGTTGAGCTGCCCAAACTGCAGCTTACGATGCTCAAAGAGGCTGCTGTCCGCGTGGCTGCCGGCGGCGAGCTCATCTATGCGACGTGCTCGGTCTTCGACGAGGAGAATACGCAGGTGGTGGACGCTTTCCTGAACTCTCCCGAGGGTGCCGGCTTTAGTGTGGCGCCGCTCTCCGAAGCCCAGATTCTGCAGCTGCCCGAGTTCGATCAGGCCAAGAAGCTCGTATCTGTTCGTCAGAACGATCGAGGCCTCTTCCAAAGCGTGCCGGTAAATGCCGATTCCTACGACGGCCACTTCTGCGCCCGCCTGGTCCACAAGTAACTACTAAGTTGCGGTGAAATAGGGATTGAATGGGGGTGCGGACAGAAAGTTGGACCGCGGGGCGGTCCGGACTGGAGGTTCGCATGTACAGCAGGGAGAAGGTCGAGCTCTTCCTCCTGGCGACGGAGGACGGCATGGGGCCGACC
>CABUQW010000039.1 GCA_902493895.1 uncultured Collinsella sp.
CGACGCTGCGCGGGCCGCATTTGGACAATCTGACGTTCAACTTCAAGGGCGCGACCAGAAGGTCAGCGCCCTTTCGTTTCACGTCACCTTGTCTCAAATGCGGCCCGCTCGCTGCCGTTGCCAAAACATCGGCGTTGCCTTGCTTCGGGAATGCGGCAGATAGAGACGTTCCTTTTTTGCCGGCAGTTTGGGACACTCCTTACGGGGCACCCCCTCCACAGCGCCTATGCCAGCTTGTCGATTTGCCCAATCTCCCAGAGCGGAATATTGACGAGCGTGCCTTCGTCTCTATATGCCGCTAACGATGTTCTCACGCAGCGCTCGAGCTTGAACTTCTCGCAGGCAATCCTCAGGCTCTTCGCTTTGAGATTCTCTGCCGCCTTGACCTCGAGCGGAAGCACGGTCCCCGCATGGTCGACGGCAAAGTCAGTCTCTGCATTGCCGGAGGAGGATGACCAATACGCGGGAGTATTGCCTTGGAGCAAAAGCTCCTGTGCGACGTATTGCTCGGTCAGCGAGCCTTTGAACTCCGTAAAAACAGCGGGCCCGTTCAGAACAATGGCTGGCGTGAGGCCGGAGAGTGCTCCGAGGATGCCGGTGTCGATGCAGAACAGCTTGAAGCCCGAGAGATCCTCGTAGCTTGTGAGCGGTGCTCTTAGGGCGGAAACACGTGGTACCTTATGAACGATTCCATAGTCCATGAGCCACTGGAGGCTTTCCTCAAAATCGCGTGCGCGCGCCCCGGGACGAAGCGCGCCGTAGACGAACTTCTTGTTTTCCTTTGCGAGCTGGCCGGGAAGGGATTTCCAAACCAGCCTCATGCGCTCGACGATGCGGGCTGGCGCATGCTTGCCAAAATCGGATTCATAAGCTTCGATGATTTGCTGCTGAAGCCTGCGGGCTTCGATGAAATCGTGGGAGGCGGCGAAAGCGGAGACAACTTCTGGCATGCCACCGACAACGAGGTATTCCTTGAGCAGGCGCTCGAGCTTTTCAGAAACGTTTGCCAGCAGGTCAATGTCTGCGGCAAGGATGGCATCTGCGAGCGGATTGCCATCGACGGCACGAACGAACTCGACAAACCCCATGGGGCGCATGGTGAGCTGGTCAATCTTGCCGACGGGGAACGACTCGTTTTCGCGTCGGAGCGCGAGCCCCATATAGGAGCCGGCTGCCACGATATGGTATTCCGGCGCCAGCTCGTTGAAGTATTTGAGCGAGGTGATGCCACGCGGTGCCTCTTGGATTTCGTCGAAGATGATGAGCGTGTCTGTCGGCGTTATGGTCTGGCCGCGTAGGAGCTCTATCTGGGAGATGATGCGTTTGGGGTCAAGGCTTCCGTCGAACAGCGAACGTGCGCCCGGTTCGAGCATAAAGTCAAAACGGATGACGTTTTGATACTGCTGGCCTGCGAATTCGTTGAGAAGCCAGGTTTTTCCCGTCTGGCGGGCCCCCTTAAGCAGGAGGGGCTTGCGGTTTGCCCTAGATTTCCAAGCGATGAGTTCGTCCATTAGCTGTCGCTGCATACTGCCTCCTAACGATCATGGTTAGTATAAGACCGTTTCGGTCTTTCCATCGAAAAATGTGGGAGTAAACCACGTTTTTCCATCGAATAATGTGTGAGGCAACCACGTTTTTCCATCGAATAATGTGGGTGTTTAGGTCGGCACCTGGGGACGTTCCTTCTCTGCCGGCAGTTTGGAACACTCCTTGTTTTGATGCAAATTAGCTACCCTTGCATCAGAAAACGGCGCCCGTCGGCGATGTTGCCGGCGGGCACCGTGGTCGTGTAGGTGGCTATGTCGTGGGGGCTGCCGTTGAGCGTCCGGGTCTGTGCTCTACAGCGAGTCGATAAAGCGCTGCTGGGCGGCACGTCCTGCCTCGTCCCACTTAAAGACGCCGGCGTTGTCGAGCACGTGGCCAAACACCACGCCGACCTCCTCGTGCAGGATATCGATGGCGTTGTCGGCCGTAAGCTCGTCGGCGCGGCGGGCAAAGACGTCCTCAGCCCATGCGGCGTGGCTGCGGCAAAGATCATCGCCCTCGAGCGCACCGGCAAGGTCGTAGCTGGCATCGACCTTGGCTGCCAGCAGATGCTCACGGACAGCGCCAAGCTCGGGAACCAGGCGCGGCGGCAGAATGGCCAGGCCCATGACTTCGATCAGGCCGATGTTCTCCTTCTTAATGTGGTGGTACTCGGCATGTGGGTGGAAAACGCCTAGCGGGTGCTCGTCGGTCGTGATATTGCAGCGAAGCGCCAGGTAGGCTTCGTAGATTTCGCCACCGGCGTTGCCGCGAGAGTCGACGCGGCGGATGACGGGCGTCACGGTGTTGTGTGCCGCGCCGTCGGCTGTGTGCGCGATGACGCCCACGGACTCATCGGTCCACTCGCGCCATGCCAGGATAATCTTCTCGGCGGCGTCGAGCAGCTGGGCGCGGTCGTGCGAGCGCAGGCGCAGCACCGAGAGCGGCCACTGCAGCACGGTACCACTGACCTGGTCAAATCCGGGCACGCTAAACTGCGAGACCTCGGCGGCATGCATCATGGGGAACTCGTGCGCACCGCCCTGGAAGTGGTCGTGCGAAAGAATCGAGCCGCCCACGATGGGCAGGTCGGCGTTGGAGCCAATAAAGTAGTGCGGGAACAGGTCGACAAAGTCGAGCAGACAGGTCAGACCCTTGCGGTCCACGTGCATCGGGCGATGCTCGGAGCTCATGGCAATGCAGTGCTCGTTAAAGTACGCGTACGGGCTGTACTGGAAACCCCAGCGCTCGCCGTCGAGCTGGATGGGGATAACGCGCAGATTCTGGCGGGCGGGGTGAGCGCCGCCGTCGGCTGCGGCGGAGCGTCCGGGATAGCCCTCGTTTTCGATGCAGAGCTGGCAGGCGGGATACTTCTCGCCCGTGTTCTTGGCTACACCTGCCGCGGCGATATCGCGCGGGTCCTTCTCAGGCTTGGACAGGTTGATAGTGATCTCAAGATCGCCCCAGTTGGTGGGGGTGCTCCATTTGATGTTGCGCGCGATGGCGGCACGGCGCACGTAGCCGGCGTCGCAGCACAGGCCGTAGAACCAGTCGGTTGCGGCGCGGGGCTCGTTGACGCCCATACGTCCGTTGAACTCTTCGTTTACAACCGAAGGCCTCGGCATGAGCACGCCCATGATTCGCATGGCGATGCGGTCGCGGCCCGATGCTGTGTCCTCGGCGGCACCGTTGGCAACGGCGGTCTCGGAAAGCGCGGCAAGCGTGCCTTCAAGGTCAAAGTCGGGCAGGGTATCGGGGTGCAAGAGCGAGAGTTTCTCAACCTGGAGCGCCCAGGCCATATCGAGCGCGGGCCCCGTAGCGCCGATGCACTCCAAAATGGTGTTGTATGCCCAGATGCGGTCGTCCTGGCCGATCATCGATCGGTGGATGGCGTACTCGGTCAGGTTCTGTGCGGCCTCGCGCACGTCAGTCATTACAGCCATGCCGCGTAAGCCCCCTTGTCAGAGATGGCGTAGTGACGGGCAGAGCCCTCGCCCAGCCAGCCGTTCATCTTGGCAATGAAGGTGTCGACTAGGTCGAGCGGCACGAAGGCCTGGATGGTGCCACCAAAGCCGCCACCGTGGATACGGACGGCGCCGCGGCCGTCGAGCACGTGCTCGGCCAGCGCCAGGGCATACATGGAAGGCTGCTCGGAACCCAGCTTGGCAACAACATTCTGCAGGTACATGGCAGAGCTGGCGCCGGACTCGCGCGTCAGGACCAGGAACTGGTCGATGTCGCCGGCGTTCAGAGCTGCCCAGCGCTTGTCGACCAGGCCGTTCTCGTACCAGTAGTGAACGGCGCGCAGGCAGGCACGGTCGCCCAGCTTGGCGCGCAGCTCGGGGAGCTTGGCGTCAAAGTCAGCAACGTTTACCTCGCACAGGCGTGCCTTGCCAAACTCGGCGGCGACGTCCTGCATCTCGCGCGGAACGGCGGCGTAGTCGTCGGTGGCTGCCACATGGTCGGCGCCAACCTTAACGAGCACGAGCGCATAGCCGTGATCCTCAAAGTTGAGCTCGAGCTTCTGGGTTTTAGGCTGAGCCTGGTCCTCAAAGTCCATGTAGGCAAGGCCGCCCAGGCACACGGCTGCCTGATCCATAAGACCGCAGGGCTTGCCGTAATAGTTGTTCTCGGTGCGCTGGCTCATCTGGGCGAGCGCGACAGGCTCGATGGCGGGTGCGCCCCAGAGGGTTTCCATGGCACGACCGTACGCGGCCTCGACGGCAGCGGAGCTGGATAGGCCGCCGCCCGAAGGGACGGAGCAAGTAAAGGCGAAGTCGAAGCCCTTGGGCTCAACACCAAGCGCTGCAATCTCGTGGGCCATACCGCGGACGAGGCTTGCGGACGTGCCCTTCTCGGACTCCTGAACATCTAGCGTATCGAGTGTGATCTCAAAGGTGGGGTAGCCCTCGTCGGCTACGCGAACCTTGTTGGAATCGGTTGCCACGGCGATGCCGTCGACGGCGACATCGAGCGAGCCGGCGATAACGTGGCCGCCCTCGTGGTCGGTGTGGTTGCCGCTGATCTCGGAACGGCCGGGCGCGTGCACGTAGAGCACCTGGCGGTCGCCGATGGGGCCAAACTCCTCCTCGAACAGCTTGGTGAGCGTGGCGAATGTCTTTTCGTCGGGGGTGGTCATGGGAGTCCTTTCCTTGGCGTGCCCGGGTGGGTTTTGCGTCGTTATGAGTACGTTAACAACTTGTAGCGGCATGAACCAAGTGTTCACGATACCGCACGTTACGGGCTATGTTAACGTACTCATAACACATCGCTTGCCACTTTTTGAGAATCTGGTAATCGGTAGAAATACAGCCGTGAACGGTACTGCCGTATGGACTTATAAAGCAGAAGAGATGCAGATAGAAAAAGTAGAGTACGTTAACATGCGTCCGACGATAGCGGGCCTCGGCGCGGGATGTATTACTGCCCGGGCCGGCATTCACGCTATTCAGATCTCGCAAGGGTGAAGGTGATCCTGTGGCAAGGCGCCCGTCCAACGATACCAGTTCGCGTCCGGTCTCCATGGCTGACGTCGCCCGCGCTGCCGGCGTTTCGCAGCAGACGGTTTCGCGCGTCGCCAACGGCTTGCCCAACGTTAACGAGCAGACGCGCCAGCGCGTGCAGGCTGCTATGCAAGAGCTCGGCTTTCGTCCGAGTTATGCCGGTCGCTCGCTGCGCGACGGCCGTTACCATTCGGTCGGCCTATGCATCAACGATGTCACCAAGTTTGGCAACCTCTCAATGATCGACGGCATCGCCAGCGCTGCTCGCGAGCATAATTGCGCCATCACGCTGGTCGAGATGTCCAAGACTGAGGAATTCTCGCTTGCCGAGGCCACGCGTCGTATGGCCGCATTGCCGGTGGATGGCATCATCATCGGCATGAGCCGCATGGCGCCCGATTTTGAGACGTTTGATCCACTGCCGGGCATTGGAACGGTCATCGTTACCATGTACGCGCATCCGCGCGTGACTACGGTCGATTCCGACCATTACGGCTGCTCGCTCTTGCTTATGGATCACCTGTTTGAGCTGGGGCACGAGCAGATTCGCTATATTGGCGGCCCGTCGTTCTCGGTCGACGAGCAATTTCGTCGCGCCGGTTGGCAGGATGCGCTCGAGCGTAAACACATCGAGCCGTCAGAGCCGCTCGAGGGCGACTGGTCTGCCAACAGCGGCTACGAGGCCGGCAGGTACCTGGCCGAGCACGACCGCACTATGACGGCGATCTATGCGGCAAACGACCAGATGGCAAATGGCGCGATTGCCGCGCTGCGCGATAGCGGTCTGCGCGTGCCCGAGGACGTGAGCGTGGTGGGTGTCGACGATTCGCTCGATGATTTTGTCGCGCATAACGAGCTTACGACCGTTCGATTCGACTTGCATCAACGTGGGCGCGAGGTATTCGAGCATGCGGTTCCCGAGGTGGGTACGGCGGGCAAAACCGTTGCCATTCGTATTCCCGGCCAACTCATTATTCGACATAGCACGGCGATACCGCGCGCATAGTTTGTGCAGGTAAACGGCGATTTATCGTATTTCAATAACAATCGGTAAGGATGCCGGCGGATAACAGTTGGAATGCTGCCGAGTGCTATGATAGACGGGTTATTTTGTCTATCTAGGAGGCTTTGCCTGATGGAGATCACCAAGGATATCCGCTACGTTGGCGTCGACGATCACGACATTGACCTGTTCGAGGGCCAGTACGATGTGTCCGAGAATGGTATGGCATACAACAGCTACGTTATCTTGGGCGAGAAGATCGCTGTCGCCGATTCGGTCGACGGTGGTTTTGTCGACGAGTGGCTCGGCAACCTCGAGGTCGCGCTCGATGGACGTACGCCCGACTACCTGGTTATCCATCACATGGAGCCCGATCACTCTGCTGGCATCGCCGCCTTTATGGAGCGCTACCCCCAGGCACAGATTGTGGCCAGCATGGGTGCCTTCCGCATGATGGTCAACTACTTTGGCACCGACTACCCCGAGCGCAAGATGGTCGTCAAAGAGGGCGACGTGCTCGATCTGGGCGGTCACAGCCTAACGTTTGTCGGCGCTCCCAACGTTCACTGGCCCGAGGTGATTTTCTCCTACGAGTCTACCGACAAGGTGCTCTTTAGTGCCGACGGCTTTGGCAAGTTCGGCGCCAACGACATCGAGGACCCGGAAGGCTGGGCTTGCGAAGCGCGCCGCTACTACTTTGGCATCGTCGGTAAGTTCGGCAAATTCGTGCAGACCGTGCTCAAGAAGGCCGCCGATCTGGATATCCAGATCATCTGTCCGCTCCATGGTCCTGTTCTTACCGAGAATCTGGGCTATTACCTCGACACCTACAACACCTGGTCGAGCTATCAGCCCGAGGACGAGGGCGTCACGATTGCCTATGTGAGCGTGTACGGCCATCTGAAGGCCGCCGTTGAGGAGCTTGCATCTGCGCTCGAGGCCCGCGGCCAGAAGGTTTCCGTCTTTGACTTGGCTCGCGACGACATGGCCGAGGCCGTTGAGGATGCGTTCCGCTATGACCGTCTGGTGCTCGCCTCCATCACCTATCAGGGCGAGATCTTCCCGTTCATGAGCACCTTTATCCACACGCTTGCCGAGCACGCCTATCAGAACCGTACGGTGGCGCTCGTTGAGGCCGGCTCCTGGGCGCCCACCGCTGCCAAGGTTATGACCAAGGAGCTCGAGGGCATGAAGGACATCACCCTGGCGCAGAACAAGGTGACCGTGCTGGGCTCGCTCAACGACGCCTCGCGCGCTCAGATCGAGGTTCTCGCCGACGAGCTGTCCAAGTAGCGACACATTCACTTCTGATGCTCAACCACCACAAAGGAGACCTTTGTGGTGGTTTTTGTTTAAGTGCCGGCGACGATGAGGGCTGGACGTGAGCTGTCAGTGGCCTCGGCGATCGAGGTGGCGACGGCATGGTCGGGGTCACGGTCCATCACGATGGAGTCGACATCGGCAAGCTCGGCAAAGCGGTACATGCCGCGTCCGTTAACCTTGCTGGCGTCCATGAGGGCGACGCTTTGACGGGCGGCACCGACCATAGCCGCTTTGGTCTCGGCCATCTGCGGAAAGTCGGTCGTAAAGCCGCAGCTGGGGACAAAAGCGCCAGGGCACATGACGGCAAGATCGGCATGGACCATTTGGAGCGCTTGCATAGTGAGCGGTCCGTACAAATAACGATGGCCTTTGCGCAACGCCCCGCCCAGCATGACGACATCGACTGAGGGCATGCTCTCGTCGATGTAATCGGCAATGGTAATGTCTGCTGTGATGACGGTGATACCGTCGCGTTGATCGAGGAGCCGGACGAACTCGAGCGCCGTGGTGCCCGAGTCGACGAGCAACGTGTCGCCGTCATTGACGAGCTCGATGGCGCTTTGCGCGATGGCCTGCTTGGCGGCGACGTTGACATTGATGCGGCGATCCTGCGTGGAAACGGTCAGGCGTTTGTGGAGCGATACGGCACCGCCATGCGTGCGGCGCAGCTTGCCTGCTTCGGCGAGCGCGTCCAGGTCGGCGCGGGCGGTGACGGAGGACACGCCAAAGGTCTGGGCGATTTCTGCTACCTGCACCGAGGCATTATGATCGAGCATCTCCATGATGGCGGAACGACGCTCGTCGGCGAAAGCTCGGGTTGTTGCGTGGGCCATATCTGCTCCATCATCGTCTGAAATTTGCAGGAATTGTGTTGACTCTATTTTCGTTCATTTTCTTTTTGAGTAAGAAAACACCTTTCGATTACTTATCTTTTCTATAAAAGAAAGACGCTGAACGCCCAAAATTCAATATCGAACATGGCCACTCGGCTCAAATTCCTTCCGTTTACTTTTCAAAAACGACTGTATTGACCTGCATGGGCTCAATATCTCGCACGTGCAAAGACGCTGAATTTCATACAATGAACGCAGAAAAACGCAAGGTAAAACGCCTTGTGAACAACTACGCCCGATGTCCAGATGCGGGCGAGGGAGAGGAGCAAACGCTCATGGCACTTGTTACCACCGAAAAGATGCTCAAGGACGCTCAGGCCGGCCACTACGCTGTTGGCGCTTTCAACGTCGAGAACCTTGAGTTTGTTATGGCCGTTCTGGTCGCTGCCGAGGAGACCAAGTCCCCCGTCATCATGCAGACCACCCCGGGCACCATCAAGACCGCTGGTCTGGACTACTTCTACGGCATGGTCAAGGCTGCCGCCGAGCGCGCTTCCGTGCCCGTCGCCCTGCACCTCGATCACGGCGATGGCTATGACCGCTGCATGCAGGCTTTCCGCACGGGCTACACCTCCGTCATGATCGACGGTTCGCACGAGTCCTTCGAGGACAACATCGCCCTGACCAAGTCCGTCGCCGATGCTGGCCGCGCCATGGGCGTGCCCGTCGAGGCTGAGCTCGGCAAGGTTGGCGGCAAGGAGGACGACGGTCCCGCGGTTGAGGGCGAGAGCCCCTACACCGACCCTGCCGAGGCCAAGGAGTTCGTCGAGCGTACCGGCTGCACCTCCCTCGCAATTGGCGTTGGCACCAGCCACGGTGTGTACACGAGCGATCCGCACATCGAGCAGTCCGTGGTCAAGGCTATCCGCGACGCCGTCGACGTGCCGCTGGTTCTGCACGGCACCTCCGGTGTGCCCGATGAGCAGGTCGCCGAGGCTGTGAAGAACGGCATCTGCAAGGTTAACTACGCCACCGAGCTGCGTCAGGCCTACACCAAGGGCTTCATGGCCTACATGGCCGAGAACCCTGCCTGCTTCGATCCCAAGAAGCCGGCCAAGGAGGGTATGCGTGAGATCACCGAGCTGGTTAAGATCCGCATGACCAACCTCAACTCTGTGGGCAAAGCAGAGTAACAGCAAGGGTACTCTGATCCCACCGGACGGTTTGGGCGGGTCCCGTACTTAGTTTCCAAAACGTCCTCGCGCATGAAGGCCCCCGTTGTCTCGCTTCTTCGAAGCGTTGACAACGGGGGCCTTCGCGCTGCGGAATGATTTTGGAAACTAAGTACGGGACCCGCCCAAACCGTCCTGCTCAATCGCCCTTGTGGCGTTAGGACTGCGAATCTGGGATGGGAGGGTTACTTGGTTGTTAGGGTTAACAGGTCGTTGGGGGTTTTGAGGTTGTAGGTGGCGTTTGGGATATCTTGGTGTGATCCCCATGCCGCTCTGGCAAAACTGACCCCTGCCGAAGTTGCGCATTGTTCGTCGTAGACGGTGTCGCCAACGTAGACGACGTTGCCAGGATTCGCGCCCGCACGTCGGAGATATTCGAGCATGGGTGCGGGCGCGGGTTTATGTTCGGTTGTGTCTTCGACAAGGATGATGTGCTCAAAATACTTATCGAAACCAAGGGGTGCAATTTCTTTTGCGTATTCGTCGCGCGCACGTGAGGAGACGATGCCAAGTTTGCAGCCGCTATCGGCGAGTGTTGCGATGACTTCAAGCAAACCTGGAAACACGCTGATGGTGCTTTTAAAGCTGGCGGCAACTTGGCACCAGCGATCCAACGTTGCCTGCGAGTAGATTCCAAGTTTCTCAAGGGCATCCTTGCCGGGTATGCCGAGGGCAAATTCAAGCTCGTGTCGGGGGAGCGTTTTGCCGGTCTCTTCTTGGACAATCTGGACAAGCGATGATAGAACGCTTTCTTCTGTATCTGCCAATGTCCCATCAACGTCAAATACGATATGGTCAAAGTGCTTCATATGATTGCTCCTCTCTGTTGTTTGCCTGCAAGTTTGATGCGGTGACAGAAGAAAGGCTAGCGGGATTTCTGCCTGGTGCTATCGAGATTCTGCCTCGCTGCTCGATAGCTCGAAGGAGTGCATCCCATTTGTTCTTTAAATACCTGGCCAAGATGGCTTGCTGTCGCAAAGCCGCATTGGCGCGCGACTGTCTGGACCGTTCGCGTGGTGTGTGTCAAAAGTTCGCAAGCACGGTTTACGCGGTATGCGCGCAGATATGCCGCCGGGGTCGTTCCTGCGCAAGCTTCGATAATGCGGTAACACTCTCTTTCGCTTACGCCGGCTGCAGATGCCATCTGGGGCACATCTATAGCGGCTGCATAGTTCGCGCGGATATAGTCCAGGATTGCCTTGAACTGTACGTCGCGGTTGGTCATCCAAGAGGCGTTGTCGGAGGAAAAGAGCGGTTCGGCCTTGGCGTAAATCTGAATCCAGAGCTCTGACAAGCTATTCCGAAGCGCCATCTCGTTCTGCGGCCGTTGAAGGTCGTGGTTAAAGGAACTCTTCAGCAAATCGATAAAGGGCATATCGTCGGGGTTGGTGGGCGACCATTTGAGCACATCGACGCCTCGACATTGCAGCAAAGGATTGATATAGCGCTTTTGAAGGCGTCCCGCGGGATCGCCGAGCATCGACGGCTGAAAGATATGCAACATTTGAATGGCTGGTGCCGAATTGGGTGATTGCAGCGTGCTGTGCAAAACGCCGCCGTTGATAAAGCCGGCGGACCCTTCCTCAAAGCGCACGTGTTCATGAGCCGCGCGCGTTCGATAGTCAATCGCTCCCTGCTCCATGTAGAAAAGCTCAACTTCGGAATGCCAGTGCCAGGGGACGGAATTGCCCGGATAGCGAGCGAATTCTGCGCGTTCGGCAATATAGGGCCAGTCTTCGGCGGTCTCGGGAAACGCTTCCTCGCGTCCTCCGCGGTGCAATTCTATGTGATCCATGTTTCGCATGGCATCAGTATAAAGCGCGATGGGCTCAGATTGCTCTTGCCTGTTCGGGGAACGCCTTGTCTAGGGATGCTTGGAGCTTTTCGAACGATGCTCGCAAGTTGTGGCTCTGGTCGGTTGAGCGTTTGGCTTTTGTGGTGGGGGAGTCGAGGAGACCGTTTCTCTGTGTCGGGGGGAAGGAGAAAAGGTTTGCATGTTTAAGGATGGCTGCTGTGCTGCGTCATTGGAAGAATGCATGCTTATGCGGCCTCCTCGATGTCCACCAAAAGATTGCGCTCGGGGTATGCTGCTAGGTCCCGTGCGCTGGCTACATTATGCCGCGAGTGCAGATAAGGAAGCGCTAAAGAAAGGCTTAATGAGGTTTGATGTTGCGATGAAACCGCAGGTCAAAGCTATCGGGTAACACTCTTGAAAGGTTTTGGGCTTAAGGGCTTTCTAAGGTTTGTGACGTGGATGTGGCGCGGACGTGCGGAGCGTGTGAATGCTCACTGTTAGCGCTGCGGCTCTGCGGCGCGCACCTGCTCGATGACCTTTTCCATCGTGGCGTCGATGCGGTCTTTTTTGAGTTCGCATTCCCAGATGGTTATGGGTGTCCAGCCCATTTGAGTGAGTGCGTTGATGGCTGCTCGGTCGCGCTCGACGTTGCGACGGAATTTTGCCTCCCAAAACTCAACGTTGCGCTTGGGCTGGCTCGGATTGCACTTGGGGCAGCGGTGCCAAAAGCAGCCGTTGACGAAGATGGCGATCTTGCGCCCGGGAAAGGCGATATCGGGCTTGCCGGGTACCTTCCATTCCAAACGATAGCCCGTAAGGCCCGCGGCGCGCAGGCGCTGGCGAACGAGCAGCTCGGGTTTGGTGTTCGCACGCTTGTTGCCCTTCATGGACTTTTTTATAGCGGCGCGACGGCGCACGAGTTCACGCTCGTCGGCGGAAAGGTCCGAGGTGTCGATGCCGTCCAGCAGGCCGGGCTTGGGGCGCTTTTTGCTGCGGCGCTTGGCTTTGCGCTTGGGTTTGGTAACGGGCTCGTCGGTCGCGGTGGCCTCGGCGTCGTTGGCAACGCCGTTGGCCTCAAGCCGGTCTTCCTTCAACTCAATTAGGGCATCAATGAGTCCCTTGTCGGCGGGCATCCACTCAACGGTGGCAAGCGAGGTGCGCGGAATCCAGCGGATATCGAGCTGGCGGTCGTGCTTCTGGGGCTCGCCAGACTCTTTAGCCAGCGAGCAGTAGTAGCACTCCATGGAGAGATGAAAATCGGGGTAGTCGTACTCAACGGTATAGAAATCGCGCAGATTGGTGACTTTGACCTGCAACTCTTCCATAAGCTCGCGGCGTACGGCGTCCTCGGGCGACTCGCCGCGCATGAGCTTGCCGCCGGGAAACTCCCAAAGTCCCTGCATGTCGCCGTAGCCGCGCTGCACGGCAAGCAGCTCGTCAGATCCTTCCTTGCGAATGATCCCAGCGGCAACATGAACAGTCTTCAACAGGAGTCCTCTCTCAACATCAACACGTGGCAGGCTAGCTACCCGTACCTTACACAACGGTAAGGCAAGCGTAAGCCATATCGATGGTAGCCGACTCGGCTTCTTGCGACTATAGATGCCGTAGACTAATCGCAAGAAAGGACTCGGTATGCAAACCACGCACATGGCGACCCCGGTACTGGAGGTCGCGCATCTCGAAAAGGTATATGGAGCGCTGGGCAACGTGACCCGCGCGCTCAACGACGTCAGCTTTACCGTCAACCGCGGCGAATTCGTTGGCATCATGGGCGCTTCGGGCTCGGGCAAGTCGACGTTGCTCAACTGCGTGTCGACCATCGATAGCGCCACGAGCGGCACGATCCGCATCAACGGGCAGGACGTGACGCGCATGAAGCAGGCCAAGCTCTCGCAGTTTCGCCGCGAGGAGCTCGGCTTTATCTTCCAGGACTCCAACCTGCTCGATACGCTCACGGCACGCGAGAACATCGCCCTGCCGCTCACCATTGCCCGCACAAACTCGGCAGAGATCTCGACCCGCGTGCAGGATGTGGCAGCGCGCCTGTCCATCAGTCAGGTGCTCGACAAGTATCCCTACCAGATGTCCGGCGGCCAGCAGCAGCGCGTTGCCGCGGCTCGCGCGCTCGTCACCGACCCCACCATGATCATGGCCGACGAGCCTACCGGCGCCCTCGACTCCAAAAGCGCCCGCCTGTTGCTCGAGAGCCTAGAGGCCCTCAACCGCCGCCTGCGCGCCACCGTGCTCATGGTCACGCACGACAGCTTTGCCGCCAGCTACACGAGCCGTGTGCTGTTTATCCGCGACGGCAAGATCTTCACCGAGCTGCGCCGCGGCGACACCGACCGCCGAGAGTTCTTCGACCGCATTATGGAGGTCGTTGCCATGATGGGCGGTGAGGGCTCCGATGCTCTGTAAACTCGCTTGGGGCAACGTCCGCCGCGCCGGCCGCGACTACCTCGTCTACCTTTTGACGCTCACCCTGGGCGTCACGGTCTTCTATGCCTTTAACACCATCTCGATGCAGGTCGACATCGCCGGAATCGATGAAGAGGGCTTGGCGCAGGTTATGGGCAGCATGCTCGGCGACCTGACGTACTTTTTGGCCGGTGTCATGGCCTTTTTGATGGTGTATGCCAATAACTTCATCATGAAACGCCGCAAGAAGGAGTTTGGCCTGTACCAGGTGCTCGGCATGGGGCGTGGGCGCGTCGCCACGATCATGGCGCTCGAGACCGTGATAGTGTCGGTCGTGGCCTTTGTCGCCGGCATTGTGCTAGGTGTGGGACTCTCCCAGCTCATGACGTTCTTTACGGCCTCGCTTTTTAAGACACAGATCGCCAATTTCCACTTCTTTTTCTCGGTGCATGCGTTCAATCTGACCCTTGCCTGCATGCTCGTAATGTTTGTGCTCACGCTACTGCTGAACCTTCGCGCCGTGCGTCGTACCAAACTCATCGAGCTTATGGGTGCCGAGCGCCGCAACGAGAGCATCAAGACACGCAACCCCTGGATCGCGATTGCCATCTTTGCCGTGGGCGTGGTACTTGTGGGCGTGGCCTATTACCGTCTGCTACGTGATGGGTTCCCGCTAACCGCGACGGACAGCAAGCTGCAAGAGGCCATGAACCAGTTTGGTATTACGACCGCTATGGTTACCGTA
This sequence comes from uncultured Collinsella sp., assembly GCA_902493895.1. GTDB lineage: Bacteria > Actinomycetota > Coriobacteriia > Coriobacteriales > Coriobacteriaceae > Collinsella. The sequence goes on from CABUQW010000039.1 coordinate 14,380, forward strand.
GGCACCTTTGCCCTGTTCTGGGGACTCTCGGGTATGCTCATCAAGCTGCTGCAGAGCCTGCGCGGCGTGTATTGGCGCGGCCTCAACATGTTTACCGTGCGCCAGCTTGCGGCCAAGGTCAACACGGTGTGCTTTTCGATGGGCGTCATCGCGATGCTCCTGTTTTTGGCCATCACCTCGGTGACGTGCGGTATGTCGATTGCCAACGTGATGAACGAAAACCTGGAGCGCTATAACCCTGTTGATGTGTCTCAGACGTATGTCTATTACACGCCCGATACGCTCGACTACTACAAAGGGTACAAAGGGTATGTCAATCCGTCTGAGGCCGATCGCATGGTGCTGGCCGATACAACGGTCGATTTGTACCCTGCATGGCACGGCAAGGGCAAGTCGGCGGGCAACAACGACGAGACCGGCAAGAAGGTCAATATCGCCGATGTTGCCGGTGAGCATGTGCAGATCGATTCGTATCTGAGTTACCCGCTTGGCGGCTCGGACCCTTCGGTGACCCCAGGTGAGATGTGCAAGACCATGGGCGAAAAACTTCCCAAGGCGTTCGGGGGTAGCAATGCCGATACGATGGGTCTGTTTGTGACGCCGGCGAGCCAGTACAACAAACTGCGTCAGATGATGGGCGAGGAGCCGGTGCACATCGGTCGCGACCAGTACCTGCTCACGTGTGATATGGGCGGCGAGCTGGTCGACCTGTACACCAAGTATATGGCTGACGGCCATGCCCTTACCTTGGGCGGGCATACGCTCAAGCCCGCAACCGATAAGTCGGACGAAGATACGGCGGCCATCGCCAACTCGGCGATGGGCAGTAATCCGGGTACCGTCGTCGTTGCCGACGAGCTGTTGTCCCAACTTAATCTGCAGCCGTATTCCAGTAGCCTGCTCGTTAACTACAAACAGGGGATGGATACGACTGAGGCAGACGAGAGCATTAAAAACACTGTGCTCGACAATCTGCTCGTTGACGGCAAGGAGCCGGGGTCGTGGGGAATCTTCATCACACGCTCCGAGATGTACACGCAAGCAGCGCAAATGAACGGTCTTATTAGCTACCTAGCCATCTACATCGGCTTTGTATTGGTCGTTGCATGCGCGGCGATTCTGTCGATCCAGCAACTCTCCAACGTGGCCGACGGCAGCCGCAGCTATCGTGTGCTGGCACAGATTGGCTGCGACGACCGCCAGATTCGCCATTCGGTGATGGCGCAGCAAGCGGTATTCTTCCTGTTCCCGCTGGCAGTGGGCTTGGCGCACTCCTTTGTGGCACTTAAGGTGATCATCGAGATGGTGAGCATATTCGGAAATATGAGCATCGGCGGCACCGTGGGCCTCACCTGTGCAATCTTCCTGGCAGCCTACGGCGGCTACTTCCTGGTGACCTACCTCATGAGCACCGGCATGGTACAAGCCGCCATCGCTACCCGCTACAGCGAGTAACTCGTTCAGCTCGGAATTATCGCAGGTTGAGCATAAGTCAGACACTATGACCCAATCCAGGGGCACGGAAACGACAGGAGCCCCCGCTCGTGACCGCGGGTCGGGGCTGCGACAATGTTGTTGAAGTGCCAGAGGCGCAGCCGCGCCGCAACGAG